>NZ_JBHJUV010000050.1:0-66431 GCF_042268025.1 Streptomyces sp. NPDC056161 | reverse complement strand
CCGCCCTGCGGATCGGCGGCACGGGCGGCGTCGGAGGAGCCGGAACCGTCCTGCGAACCGCAGGCGGTCAACGCGACGGCGAGCCCCGCCGCTCCGGCCGCCGCCACGACGGTACGGCGGGCCGGTCCCACCGTGGGCTTGAACGATGCACTGGTCATGGGTTTCCCTTCCACGGAGCTGTGTGGTGATCCGCCCAGGGGTACGGTCCACGGGCGCCGCGTGTTCAGACGGCCGGCGCGACGGCCGCGGACGAGGCTCCCGGCTTGCCTCTCCGGGGCCGCCGCGGCGAGCGCCGTGCCCAAGGGACCGTCCGCTGCCCGCTGCCCGCTGCCCGCTGCCCGCTGCCCGTACGCCGGGCCGTCCGGGAGAACGTCCGACCGGTGTGGGAGAGGACCATGACCGATCACGGTGCCGATCTGCCGACGCCCTGGCCGTGGAAGACGTGATCCGGGACGGCTGACCGGCAGCCCCGCCCGGCCCTTTTGCCGGGGTCGGCACTTGGCGAGTGCATAAGCCAGTCAAGTCCGTATCTTTACTGCCATATGGCAACTCATGGAGCCGCAGCCACGTTCCCCTGAATATGCAGCGACGCGAGTGGAGCACGAACATCAAGCGCATAGCGAAAACGGTCGGGACCGCCGGAGCCGTGGGAATGCTGGTCACAGGGCTCAGCGCCTGTGGCGGCGGCTCCGCGTCGGCGGCCTCGAAGCCCTCGGCGACGACCGGCGCGAGTGCGAGCCCTTCCCCGACGAAGCCGCCGCCCCCGGCGATGCTGCTCGACACGATCGTCCCCGAGCCCGGCACCACCGTCGGCGTGGCCATGCCAATCTCGGTCGTCTTCAGCAAACCGGTGGCCACGTCCGCCCGCGCCTCGATCGAGCGGCACCTGAAGGTGACCACTTCCGCACCGGTCACCGGCGCCTGGCACTGGTTCAGCAGCACCCGCGTCGACTTCCGCCCCAAGGCGTTCTGGCCGTCGGGCACCAAGGTGACGCTCGACGCCCTGCTGAAGGGGGTCGGCGACGGGAACGGCCGCTACGGCACCCACGACTACCAGCACGGCTTCACCGTCGGGGCGGACGTCGAGACCCAGGTGAGCGTCCCCGGACACACCATGAAGGTCTACCGCGACGGCAAGCTGGTGCGCACCCTGCCGATCGACGCCGGCAGCCCGAGCTGGCCCTCCTGGGACGGCACCATGGCGGTGATCGACAAACAGCGCAAGGTGCGCATGACGTCCTGCAGCGTAGGCATCAGCTGTGACAAGCACAGCCCCGACTACTACGACCTGACGCTCCCCTGGGACGTGCACCTCACCACGTCGGGCACGTACATCCACTACTCCACCGGCGACCCGGACCCGGGACACTCCTACGGCTCGCACGGCTGCGTCCACCTGTCCGACGCCAACGCCAAGTGGTACTACGACTACGTCGAACAAGGCGACCCGGTCACCATCTCGGGCTCCCCGCGCGGCAAGGCCGCGGGGGACAACGGGTACGCCGACTACAACGTGTCCTGGTCGCAGTGGCTGACAGGCAGCGCCACGGGACAGCAGACGACCAGCCCGTCCTGACCCCGGTCGGCGACGAACCCGCTCGGGCGCCGGTGCGCGACGGCCTGGTCCGCGGCGGAGCACGTGGTGACGGGGGCGCGACGGCTCGGGCCCGCCTCCCCGGCTGTCACGCTCGGTCACTATGCTCACTTCCTGCCGAAGGCCCGGGGACGCCGGGCGCATGGAGTGCATCGCGTGGGAGCTGGCCGTGGAAATCAAGCCGAACGACCTGTGGGGCCTTGGAAGATGCTGAGAGAGGTCACCGCGACTCGCTACATCACGCCGCTGCGCGAGGGCGGCTCACTACCGGGGCTCGTCGAGGCCGACGACCTCGGGACGTACGTCCTGAAATTCAGGGGAGCGGGCCAGGGCCGCAAGACCCTGGTCGCCGAGGTGCTCTGCGGCGAACTGGCCCGCCGGCTGGGCCTGCGGGTGCCGCCGCTCGTGACGATCGGGCTGGACCCGGTGCTCGGCCTCGGCGAGCCCGACCGGGAAGTGCAGGAACTGCTCAGGTCCAGCGGCGGCGCCAACCTCGGCATGGGTTTCCTCTCCGGTGCCCTCGGCTTCGATCCGCTGGCCTTTTCGGTGGACCCCCGGGAGGCGGGCCGGATCGTCTGGTTCGACGCGCTGGTGAACAACGTCGACCGCTCCTGGCGCAACCCCAACCTCCTGATGCACCGCGGCGACCTGTGGCTCATCGACCACGGCGCCACCATGATCTGGCACCACAACTGGCCCGGCGCCGACACCTCGGCCGCCCGCGCCTACGACGCCTCGGACCACGCCCTGACCCGGTTCGCGCCGGATGTCGCGTCGGCCGCCGCCACGCTGTCCCCCCTGGTGACCGAGGACCTGCTCGCCGAGGTGACCGCCGAGATCCCCGATGCCTGGCTGGTGGACGAGCCCGGCTTCGACACGCCGGACGACCTCCGACGGGCCTACGCACGGCCGCTCCTCGCCCGAGCCGCCGTCGTGCACCAGCGCATCACCGGGATCGAGGAGGCGAAGTGACCGAGCGGCACATCATCAGGCCGGGCCAGGGCGGTGGCCGCGACGTCTTCGAGTACGCCGTGCTGCGCGTGGTGCCCCGCGTCGAGCGCGGCGAGTGCATCAACGCGGGCGTCGTCGTGTACTGCCGGGCCAAGGGCTACGTGGGTGCGCGCATCCACCTCGACGAGGCCAGGTTGCGGGCGCTCGACCCGGACGCGGACACGGACGGCGTACGCGCGGCGCTGGGCGCGGTCGAGGGGGTGTGCGCCGGCGGCGCGGCGGCCGGGCAGGCCGCCGCGGACGACGCGGGGCGCCGCTTCCGCTGGCTGATCGCGCCCCGCTCGACGGTCGTGCAGCCCGGTCCCGTGCACACCGGGCTCACCCATGATCCGGCGGCCGAGGCGGAGCGGTTGCTCGACCTTCTGGTGAGGTAATGGATCACATGCGCCCGCTGTGCCGTTGACACCGGGTGCCAGGGCTTCTAGCGTCACGTCCACCGAAGGTACTAAGCGGTTGCTCATGGCGGGGACGTGCCGTGGCAGTCGCAGACCGCCTGCCGACCGGCTCTGCCGACCGGGCTTTCTCTAGGGTGAGGAGAACCAGCGATGTCCACCACCGAGCAGCGGGTCGCCGTAGTCACCGGCGGTGCGCGCGGCATCGGCGCCGCCACCGCCGTACGACTGGCCGCCGAGGGCCGCGCGGTAGCGGTCGTCGACCTCGACGAGGCGGCCTGCAAGGACACCGTGGAGAAGATCACCGCCGCCGGCGGCCGGGCGCTCGCGGTCGGCGCCGACGTCGCCGACGAGGCGCAGGTCGAGGCCGCCGTGGCGCGCGTCGTCGAGGAACTCGGCGCCCCGGCGATCCTCGTCAACAACGCCGGCGTGCTCCGCGACAACCTGCTGTTCAAGATGACGGCCGCCGACTGGGACACCGTCATGAACGTGCACCTGCGCGGCTCGTTCCTGATGACCAGGGCCGTGCAGAAGCACATGGTGGACGCGGGCTGGGGCCGGATCGTCAACCTCTCCTCGTCCTCCGCGCTGGGCAACCGCGGCCAGGTCAACTACTCGGCCGCCAAGGCCGGTCTGCAGGGCTTCACCAAGACCCTCGCCATCGAACTCGGCCGGTTCGGCATCACCGCCAACGCCGTCGCCCCCGGCTTCATCGCCACCGAGATGACCAAGGCCACCGCCGAGCGGGTGAAGATGGGCTTCGAGGAGTTCAAGGCCGCCGCCGCCACCCAGATCCCGGTGCAGCGGGTGGGCGAGCCCGAGGACATCGCGAACGCCATCGCCTTCTTCACCGGCGAGGCGGCCGGCTTCGTCTCCGGGCAGGTGCTGTACGTGGCCGGCGGGCCGCTCGACTAGGACGTGACGGGAGACGAGCAGGCAGCGATGGGAAGCACGGACATGACTGAACTCCCCGAGCCGTCCGGCAGGGCGGCCCTCATCACGGGCGCCAGCCGGGGCATCGGCTACGGCATCGCCGAGGCGCTGGTGGCACGCGGCGACCGGGTCTGCATCACCGGGCGCGGCGAGGACGCCCTGAAGGAGGCCGTCGAGCGGCTCGGTTCCGAGCGGGTCATCGCCGTCGCGGGCAAGGCCCACGACCCGGTGCACCAGGCCGAGGCCGTCGAGCGCACCATGGCGGCGTTCGGCCGGGTCGACTACCTGGTCAACAACGCGGGCACCAACCCGGTGTTCGGGCCGCTGGCCGACCTCGACCTGGGCGTCGCGCGCAAGGTGTTCGAGACCAATGTGATCTCGGCGCTCGGCCTCGCCCAGCAGACCTGGCACGCCTGGCAGAAGGACAACGGCGGCGCCATCGTCAACATCGCCTCGGTGGCCGGCCTCGCGCCCTCGCCCTTCATCGGCGCCTACGGCGTCAGCAAGGCCGCGCTGATCAACCTGACCCAGCAGTTGGCGCACGAGTTCGCACCCCGGGTGCGGGTCAACGCCATCGCCCCGGCCGTCGTCAAGACCAAGTTCGCCAGGGCGCTGTACGAGGGCCGCGAGGAGGAGGCGGCCGCCGCCTACCCGCTCGGCCGGCTCGGCGTGCCCTCCGACGTCGGGGGCGCCGCCGCCTTCCTCACCTCGGGGCAGTCGGACTGGATCACCGGGCAGACGCTCGTCCTGGACGGCGGCATGTTCCTCAACGCGGGCGTGGGCTGACCGGCACGCCAGGGCGAGCGGTCACGAGGACGACGACGGGATGCCCGAGGGCGCCGTTCCCGCACCGGGGAGGGCGCCCTCGCCCGTCGGCGACGGCGGTCGCGGCAGCGGTTGTCAGTGCCCGCCTGTAGGTTCAAGGACCTGCAAGCGACCGCACATCGTAAGGACGTTGACGTGACCGACACCGCCATGCTGCCCGAGTCCTGGCGCGGGGTTCTGGGTGACGAACTGGAGCAGACCTACTTCAAGGAGCTGGCCGAGTTCGTCGAGGAGGAGCGGGCGAAGGGTCCTGTCTACCCGCCGCGCGAGGAGGTCTTCGCCGCGCTGGAGGCGACGCCGTACGAGAAGGTCAAGGTGCTCGTCCTCGGCCAGGACCCCTATCACGGCGAGGGCCAGGGGCACGGCCTGTGCTTCTCGGTCCGTCCCGGGGTGAAGACCCCGCCGTCCCTCCGCAACATCTACAAGGAGATGAAGGAGGAACTGGGCACGCCGATCCCGGACAACGGCTATCTGATGCCGTGGGCCGAGCAGGGCGTCCTGCTGCTCAACGCGGTGCTCACGGTCCGCGCGGGCGAGGCGAACTCGCACAAGGGCAAGGGCTGGGAGAAGTTCACGGACGCGGTGATCCGCGCGGTGGCCGGCCGGCCCGACCCGGCCGTCTTCGTCCTGTGGGGCAACTACGCGCAGAAGAAGCTCCCCCTGATCGACGAGACCCGCCACGTGGTGGTCAAGGGTGCGCACCCCTCGCCGCTGTCCGCGAAGAAGTTCTTCGGCTCCCGCCCGTTCACGCAGATCAACGAGGCGATCGCCCGGCAGGGCCACGATCCGGTCGACTGGACCGTCCCGGACCTCGGCTGACCGCTCCGGGACAGCTCCGCGCCGTCCGGGGGCGCCTGACCGGGATTCCCGGCGCCCCCGGTTAGCGTCGGGTGGGACGAGGGGGCGCGGCGTCCGTCGGGCGGGGTCCGGTGCCCTGGCCGGCGGGCCACGAGACGGAGGAGAGCGCCGTGGTGGAGCGACAGGAGCGGGCCGCGCCGGACGGTGTGCCGACCCGGATCGGGCAGGTCGTCATGCTGCATCACGGCGGGGACCGCGAGGAGGCCCGGCGCCGCCTGCTCGACCTGTGGACGGAGGTCGGGCAGGACGGGGACCCGCTGCACCGCTGCACGCTGGCCCACTACCTGGCCGACACGCAGGACGATCCCACGGACGAACTGGCCTGGGACCTGCGGGCGTTGTCGGCGGCCCAGGAGGCCGCCGCCGGTCGGCCGGACGGCGACCGGGACGCGGCCCGCGGCCTCTACCCCTCCCTGCACCTCAACCTCGCCGCCGACTACGCGAAGCTGGGCCGCCCCGACGCCGCCCGCAGCCAACTGCGCAGGGCCCGCGGAGCCGCCGCCGCCCTCGCCGACGACGGCTACGGCGACGGGGTGCGGGCGGCGATCAGTGAACTGGCCCGGCGGCTCGGCGAGACGGCCCCGCCCGACGGCGAGCCCCGGGAACCGCCGGGCCACGACCACTCGTGACCGGCGCACGCCCGAGCGTCCTGCCGCCGGGGATGCCATCGTGCCCTTCCCCGGGCCCGCCGGCTTCGTCCGGCCGGCTTCGTCCTGGCGGGTTCGGCCGGACGAGGGGGACGCCACGCGGTGCCACCGTGGCCGGTCCCGGCACCCCGCGCCCCTGCCGGGCGCCGGTGCACCGCGGTGGGCCGCACCCGGTCCGCTCAGCGGCCGTACGCCTGCCGGCAGATCCGTGACTCCGGACTGTCCGCGCGCCAGCCGCCGTACCGCTTGCCCAGGGCGCACACGTCGGAGGCCGCCGGCGCGGGCCCGGACGGCGCGGGGACCTCGGTGCGCGGCGGCTGCGCGGGCTCGCGGTGCGGCTGCGGGCGGGGGCGGGTGCGGGGCGGCGGCTGCCGTGGAGCGGGCGCTTCCGCCGGTCCGCTCGGTGCGGCCGGCTCGGGCCGCCCGGGCCGCCCGGGCCGCCCGGGTCGTTCGGGTCGTTCGGGTCGCCGGGACGGTCCGACCATCTCCAGCGCCTCCCGCGCCGGTGCCTGGACGACCCGGGGCTCCGTGGTGCCGTCCGGCCGGGGCCCCGGCGGCTGCGCCGGAGCGGTACCCGGCGGCCGGGCAGCCGGCGGGCGCTGGACCGTCACACAGCCGGAGAGGGCCGAGACGGCCACGGTGACCAGGAGCGCGGCGGCGGTCGTCGTTCGATGCACCCGCGCAACTCTGCTGGTTCGGCCTGCTGATCGGGACGACGGGCGAGCACGTGATGGCCCACACGGGTGATCTCCTGCCCCGCACGGGTGGCGCGGGTGCGTGCGGGCTGACGTCAGTCGCCTGTGGTGCCGTCGATCCGTTCGCGGATCAGGTCGGCGTGGCCGTTGTGCCGGGCGTACTCCTCGATCATGTGCGTATAGATCCAGCGGAGGGAGAACGACTCGTCGGAGAAGCGGCTCACCCCCTCGGAGAGATCGTCGAGCCCGAAGCGGGACGCGTGCCGCCGGGCGGTGTCGATCTCGTGCTGCCAGGTGGCGTACGCCTCCTCCCAGGTGTCCGCCTCGCCGAGGTGGAACTCGCCGTCCGGGTCGTGTTCGCTGTAGTAGATCGGGCCCGGGTCCTCACCCGCCAGCACCTTGCGGAACCAGCCCCGCTCGACCTCCGCCATGTGCCGGACCAGCCCCATGAGCGACAGTTCGGACGGCTCGACCGAGGCGGTCCTCAACTGAGCGTCGGTCAGGTCCGCGCACTTCCAGGCCAGCGTCTCGCGGTGGTAGTCCAGCCAGCCTTCCAGCATGGTCCGTTCGTCCGCGTTCAGGGCCGGTTCCCGGCGATCATTCGTCATGGCCGCCATTCTGGCCCGCCCCGACCGGGTCGAGCCGCGGTTTTCAGCGGCCCAGCATCCCGTCGAGCAACTCCCGCATCCCTGCCCGCACTTCGTCCAGGCTCGGCACCCGCGCGCTGAACGACCCGGCCACGCAGGAGAACATCAGCCCGTCCGTCCAGGCGACCAGGGACAGCGCGTGCCGCTGCGGGTCGGCCGAGCCCAGCGCGCCGACCATGGCGGACAGGTGGTCGCGGAAGACGGCGCCCGTCGCGTCGTAGAAGGCCCGCAGGGCAGGACGGCGGGTGGCCTCCAGGGCCAGCTCGTACCGGGAGACCAGCAGGTCGCGGTGGTGGGTGAGGGTCCGGTGCGTCGCCAGGGCCAGGGCCTGGGCGAGGGCGTCGGGGCCGCCCCGCGGATCGGGCATCTCGTCCAGCGCGAGCACCCGGGCCTCCCGCACGGCGTGCCGCCGCACCACCAGCTCCAGCAGGGCCTGGCGGGTCCGGGCGACGTTCGAGGTGGAGCCCTGCGGCAGTCCGGCCGCCTCGTCGACCGCGCGATGGGTCAGGCCGCGCATGCCGCGCTCCGCCAGCAGCGCGATGGCGGTGTCGGCGACGAGATCCGCACGGGAGGCGGCCGGGGTGTGGACGGACATGGCACGACCCTACCGGTGTCACTACGGCTGTAGTACTGTCGAGGCACGGCTTCACTACAGCTGTAGTGAAGTGGTCGGCAGGGCCGGTGCCGTGATCCGCTGTGCGCCGGCCGCGCACCCCAGGAGGAGCCATGGCACAGTCGTCGCGCGCCGTCGTCGTCGGCGGCGGAATCGGCGGCCTGACCGCCGCGGCCGCCCTGCACCGGCAGGGCTGGCAGGTCACCGTCCTGGAACGGGCTGCCTCCCTGGCGCCGGTCGGCGCGGCCATTTCACTGGCCCCGAACGCCCTGCGCGCCCTCGACGTCGTCGGCATCGGCGACCGGATCCGCGACCTGGCCGCCTGGCAGGACGGCGGGGGAGGACTGCGGACCCCGAGCGGCCGCTGGCTCTCCCGTACCGACGCCGAAGCCGTCGCGGCCCGCTTCGGCGGCCCGGTCGTCCTGCTGCACCGCGCCACCCTCGTCGACACCCTGGCCGCGCTGCTCCCGCCGGACACCGTCCGCACCGCCGCCGACGCCGTCCTCACCGACCCCGGTGACATGGGCCGGCCCGCCCGGGTGACCGCCGCGGGACAGGAGTGGGAGGCCGACCTGGTCGTCGGCGCGGACGGCGTCCGCTCCACCGTGCGCGGCGTCCTGTTCCCCGGCCATCCCGGGCCGGTGTACGCCGGGTTCACCACCTGGCGGATCGTGATACCGGTGCCCGGAGCCGAGTTCGCCCCGCACGAGACCTGGGGCCGGGGCCGCATCTGGGGCACCCAGCCGCTCAAGGACGGCCGGGTGTACGCGTACGCCGCAGCCACGGTCCCGGCCGGCGGGCGCGCGCCCGACGACGAGAAGGCCGAACTCGTCCGCCGGTTCGGCGACTGGCACGACCCGATCCCCGCCGTCATCGCCGCCGCCCGCCCCGTGGACGTCCTGCGGCACGACGTTCACCACATCGCCGAACCGCTGCCCGCCCACCACCGCGGCCGGACCGCGCTCCTCGGGGACGCCGCGCACGCCATGCCGCCCACCCTGGGCCAGGGCGGCAACCAGGCCATCGAGGACGCCGTCGTCCTCGCCCACCACGCCCGCGACCTGCCCGCCTACACGGCGGCCCGGCTGCCCCGCACCACCGCCGTCGCCCGGCAGGCCGTCCGCACCGGCCGCCTCAACCTCACCCGGAACCGCACCGCCATCGCCGTCCGCAACACCGCGGTCACCGCACTGTCCAAGGCCGCACCGGCCCTGCTCCTGCGCGGATTCGACGGCGTCGCCGACTGGCGGCCCCCGTATGCTTCCGACCAGGCACCGGTGGGCGAGCGCTGAAGGAGAGCACGTGAAGGTCGGCTGCATCGGACTCGGTGACATCGCGCAGAAGGCGTACCTGCCCGTCCTCGGCATGCGGCCGGGCCTCGAACTGCACCTGCAGACCCGGACGCCCGCGACCCTCGACCGGGTCGCCGACTCCCTGCACGTCCCCGCCGCCCAGCGGCACGCCACCCTGGACTCCCTCCTCGCCCAGGACCTCGACGCCGCCTTCGTGCACGCCCCCACCGCGGCGCACCCCGAGATCGTCACCCGGCTCCTGGAGGCGGGCATACCGACCTATGTGGACAAGCCGCTGGCGTACGAACTCGCCGACTCCCGGCGACTGGTGGCACTCGCCGAGCAGCGCGGCGTCGCCCTGGCCGTCGGCTTCAACCGGCGCCACGCCCCCGGGTACGCGCAGTGCGCCGACCACCCCCGTGAGCTGATCCTGATGCAGAAGAACCGCGTCGGGCTCCCCGAGGACCCCCGCACGATGATCCTCGACGACTTCATCCACGTCGTCGACACCCTGCGCTTCCTGCTCCCCGGCCCGTTCGACGACCTGACCGTGCGCGCCCGCCTGCGGGACGGACTGCTGCACCACGTCGTACTGCAACTCGCCGGGGACGGCTTCACCGCGCTCGGCGTGATGAACCGGCTCAGCGGCTCCACGGAGGAGATCCTCGAAGTCTCCGGGCAGGACACCAAGCGCCAGGTGGTCAACCTCGCCGAGGTGATCGACCACAAGGGCCAGCCGTCCGTACGGCGGCGCGGCGACTGGGTGCCGGTGGCCCGGCAGCGCGGCATCGAACAGGCGGTGCTCGCCTTCCTGGACGCGGTGCGCGCGGGTGAGGTGCTCAGCGCCCGTGACGCGCTGGCGACTCACGAACTGTGCGAGCGCGTGGTACACGCGGTGCAGGAAGGCCCCGGCGCAGCCTGACCGCCCGTACGCCCTCCGTCACGCCCAGGCCGGCCAGCACCAGCAGTGCCACCTCGACCGGCCAGTCGCCGAGGCGGACGTACGGCGTGGTCCCGTGCGCCAGCGGCACCTCGTAGACGCGGGCGGTGCTCGCGTCCGTGCCGGTCCACGAGCCCTGCCGCCGCCCGTCCGGGCCGTAGACGGCGGAGACCCCGGTCAGGGTCGCGTGCACCATCGGACGGCCGGTCTCCGCGGCGCGCAGCGCGGCCAGCGAGGCGTGCTGCCCGGGGGCCCAGCTGTCCTGGAACGTCGAGGTCGCGGACTGGCCCAGCAGCACGTCCGCGCCGTCCTCGGCGAGATGCCGGCTCATGTCGGGGAACGCGGTCTCGAAGCAGATCATCGGGCCGACGCGCAGCCCGTGCCCGGCGTCCATCACCACCTGCTGGGTGCCCCGCTCGCGGTCCTCGCCCGCCGCCTTGCCGACCGAGGTCGCCCAGCCGAGCAGCGAACGGGCCGGTATGTACTCGCCGAAGGGGACCAGCCGCATCTTGTCGTACCGGGCGCCGGTCGGGCCGTCCGGGCCGATCAGGAGCGAACTCTTGTAGATCCCGGGCCGGTCCGAGCGGCGGGCGTCCACGTTGACCAGCACGTCCGCGCCGGTCTCCCGGGACAGCACGGCGATCCGGCGCGCCAGGTCGGGCCGGTCGCCGAGGTCGAAACCGACGCTGCTCTCGCCCCAGACGACCAGGTCGACACGCTGCCCCACGAGCTGTCGGGTCAGCCGCTCCTCGCGGTCGAAGCGCCGGGCGCCGCTGTCGCTGCCGCCGACCACGCCCGGCTGGACGACCGCGATCCGGACCCGCTCGTCGACGGACGGCCGCGGCGCCCACACCCAGGCCGCCGAGGTCGCCGCCGCGCCGGCGACGAGCGAGGCGAGCACGGGAAGCCGTATCTCGCGGACCGCCAGCAGCGCGGCGAGGGCGACGTTGACGGCCACCACGAGGAAGCTGAGCAGCCACACCCCGCCCACCGAGGCGAGCCGCAACGCGGGCTGGACCTGCCACTGGCTCGACCCGATCATGCCCCAGGGACCGCCGAGCCCCTGCCAGGACCGGACCAGCTCCACCGCCAGCCACGCCGACGGCAGCACCAGCAGGGCCGCCGCGCCCCGCCCCGGCCCCGGCACCCCGCCCAGCAGCCGGCGCACCAGCCAGCCCCAGGGCAGCCACAGCGCGCCCAGCAGCGCCGCGATCAGAAAGAGGAAGACGTGCAGGCTGGGCAGCAGCCAGTGGTGCACCGCGACCATGAAGCCGATGCCGCCGAACCAGCCGTCGAGAGCGGCCCGTCGCCCGGTGGGGGCGGACCGGGCGAGCAGGATCCACGGGACCAGGGCGACGTACGCGAACCACCACAGCGCGGGCGCGGGGAAGGACAGTACGGGCAGCGCGCCCGCGAGGACCGCGGCGAGGGAGCGCCGCGGGCCGGAGGCGAGGGAGCGCCGCGGGCCGGAGGCGAGCAGGTGGTCGAGCGTCGTCATGCGTAGCCTCCCTGCGCGCAGCCGCTGACTCCAGTGTGCGCGCCGGGCGGTCCGCACCGACAGGGTGCCTCGGGCTGGGCCGGTCAGCGGCGCCACCCGGCTCAGCCGGTCACCGGCGCGGTGCGGGGGGCGGGCAGGCGGCGCCACTTCTCCTCGACCACCACTTCGCGCAGCCGCCAGCCGTCCAGGGTGCGCAGCAGCCCGAAGGAGTACCGGCCGCCGCACACGAAGTCGGGCGCCGTCGACCCGCCGTCGCCCGCCGCGAACCGCATCGGGTTGATGTAGTCGGCCCGCACCCGGGCGGTGTCACCGGCATCCCGTTGCAGGATCCCGAACCGCACCTGGCGGTTGACGATCAGATGCTGGCGCATCGCGAACAGGCCCAGGTTCTCGGCGAGCCACTCGGCGACCCGGGCCGCCTCCGCCTCGATGCCTCCGGCGGACCGGTAGTCCGCCCGCCCGTCCTTCGTGAACAGGCCCCGGTACGCCGCCCAGTCCCCGTCGTCCACGGCCATCGCGTACTCGGTGACGAGTCCGTCCACGGCCAGCCGGTCCATCACGGTAGCGAGGTCCACGCGCTGCGTCATCGGCTCAGTGTTGGCCAACGGGCGCGAGGAGCCAAGAGGGTGTGCGACGACATTCGGGCGAACATTCGGACGTAGGGAGCCGCGTGCGGCGGGCCGGACCGGTCGGGAGGTCCGCAGGGTCCGGGGACGGCCGGGACGGCCGGGGAAGCCCCCGGTGGCCCCGGGGAAGTCCGGGGCCACCGGGGGTTCGCACCTCGCGCTCGCCAACACGCCTTCTATACCGGCGAGATGATCAGTGTTCCGTTCAGCGCGCTCGAAGTGGCCATGGTGCAGACCGGCGCGCGGGCCGTGGACACGCTGAAGGACACCGCCGAGTTCGCCCGGCGTCTGGAAGACCTCGGCTACCGGCGCCTCTGGTATGCCGAGCACCACCACTCCCCGGCCGTCGGAGCGTTCCCGCCGGTCGTCCTGACCGCGCATGCCGCCGCCTCGACGTCGTCCATCCGGCTCGGATCCGGTGGCGTGCTCGCACCGAACCACGCCCCGATCATGCTGGCGGAACAGTTCGGCACGCTGGCCGGACTGCACCCGGGCCGGATCGACCTGGGCATCGGCCGCGGCCCTGGCACCTTCGACGAGGCGACGGCCCTGGCCCTGCGCCGCGGCGCCGGACCCACGACGGACGACGAGTACGGTGGCGACGTGGCGGCGACGCTGCGGTTCCTGGTGGACGAGATCGACCTCGGGACGCTGCCGGAGCCCTGGCTGCCGGCATCGAGCACGGCGGGTGCCGCGCTCGCCGCGGAGGTGGGCCTGCCGATCGCCTTCGCCCACCACATCCGCCCCGACAACACGCGCGCCGCGCTCCACCACTACCGCGAGCACTTCGCGCCGTCCCGCTGGTGCCCCCGCCCGCGCGTCCTGGTCTGCGTGGAGACGGTCTGTGCCGAGACCGAGCGGGAGGCGGCCCGGCTCACGGGCCCGATGGACGTCATCAAGGCCGGGCTGCTCGTGGGACGCGGCGACAGGCCCTTCCCCACCCCCGAAGCGGCGGCGGCCCACACGTTCACCGCGGAGGAGACGAAGGCACTGGCCGCCTTCCACGCCCACCAGGCGTACGGTTCGCCCGAGACGGTCGCGCAGCGCCTCGCGGACGTGGTGACGGTGACCGGGGCCGACGAACTCATGCTGGTGACGCCCGTCTACGCCCTGGCCGACCGCCTGAGGTCGTACGAACTGGTCAAGGATCACGTCATGCTGCCCGCGGCGGCGTAGCGACGCCCACGCGTCTCCGACGCAGACGCCCACGCGTCTCCGACGCAGGAGGCCCGGCGTGGCTCGGCGCCGGACGGGGCACGGCCTCGCACCGGCCTGACCCCACGCCCCGAGCAGGGCTTCGATCCGGGCGCCTACTACCGGCCCGCCGACATCGCCCGGCTCCTCGGCCCGGACTGGACCGTACTGGTCGACGAGATCCGCCCGCGCCCCACTCCCGCACCGGCCGGCACCCACCACACCCGCGACGCGGTCCTGCGCGCGCCGCCCGGGGCGATCCGGTCCGCCCACGGGGCTCACGCATGTCCTCGGACCATGAGGTGCATGTCCTCGGCCTATGAGGCCCCGCGGTCCAGGGGGGCTTTCCCGCCCACGGGTGATCGCGCCGCCGTCCGCCCGTAGAGTGAGTGATCTTCGCATCGTATGCGTCACCGGCGTCACCGGCGTCACCGGCGTCACCGGCGTCACCAGCGTCACCAGGAGGTTTCCATGACACGCCCCGTCACCGTCGTCACCGGCGGCAGCCGCGGAATCGGTGCCGCGACCTGTCTGCGGCTCGCCGCGGACGGTCACGACCTGGTCGTCGGCTACGTCCGGGACGCGGCGGCGGCCGAGTCGGTCGCCCAAGGGGTGCGGGCGGCGGGGGCCCGTTGCACGACCGTACGCGTGGACACCGCCGTGGAAGCCGACGTGGAGCGGCTGTTCGACACGGCGGAGGAGTGTCTGGGTCCCGTCACCGGGCTGGTGAACAACGCGGGGGTGACCGGTCCACTGGGGCGGCTGGCCGACGCGGACCCCGCCGATCTGCGCCGGGTCGTCGAGGTCAACCTCCTCGGCACGCTGCTGTGCTCACGCCGTGCGGCCCGCCTCATGGCGGGGCGGGGGAGCGGCGTGATCGTGAACGTCTCGTCCGGAGCCGCCACGCTCGGCAGCCCCGGTGAGTTCGTCCACTACGCCGCGACCAAGGCCGCCGTCGACACCCTCACCCTGGGCCTGTCGAAGGAACTCGGCCCGGACGGCATCCGGGTCAACGCGGTCGCCCCCGGGGCGATCGACACGGAGATGCACGCGACGATGGGCGACCCGGACCGCGCACACCGCATGGCCGCCTCGATCCCGCTGCGCCGCCCCGGGCGGGCGGCGGAGATCGCCGCCGCGATCTCCTGGCTGATGTCCCCGGACGCCTCGTACACCACCGGTGCGGTGCTGCGGGTCGCGGGCGGCCGGTAGCGGCCGACCGGGGGACCGTACGGCGGCTGCCGAGGTGGGGCGAGGATCCCGCCGATCGGGTGGCGGCCGTGCCGCCCTGGGCCTTCGGGCCGGGTCGGCGCGGATCTCGGCGGGCGGGCCGGGGCCGGGGTGCGGCCCGCAACCTCAGGCCGCCTCGATGATCTCGCCGCGGATGGCCTCGGCCCACTCGACCACCAACAACTCGTACTCCGCGCGCTCCTGGGCCGACAGGGATCCGCCCGCACGCAGCCACAGCGCCCGGATCTGTTCGTTCACCTCGGCGGCGGACCGCACGGAACCAGGGAACACGGAATCGGGGGACATGCGGACAAGCCTAGGGGCAAGCACTGACACTGCGCTACCGCACAGATACTCAGACCGTATGGAGTCGGTCACGGGTGCGGCCCTGCCCGGACGGCCGGCGCCGGGCGGTGGGGCGGTCCGGCGGTCCGGCGGTCGGGGGTGCCGGGCGTCAGCCCGCCGACTCGGCCGCGTGCGGGCTCAGCGCACCCGCCGTGACCAGGGCGATGATGACGATGCCGAGCACCACCCGGTAGTAGACGAACGGCATGAAGCTCTTGGACGAGATGAACTTCATGAACCAGGCGATCACCGCGTACCCCGAGGCGAAGGCGATCACAGTCGCGAACAGGGTCGGTCCCCAGGCGATGTGGTCGCTGCTCATCGCGTCCTTCAGCTCGAACGCCCCGGAGGCGAGGACGGCCGGGACGGCGAGCAGGAACGAGTACCGGGCGGCGGACTCCCGCCGGTAGCCCATGAACAGGCCGCCGCTGATCGTGGCGCCGGAGCGGGAGACCCCCGGGATGAGCGCGCACGCCTGGCACAGGCCGTAGATCAGGCCGTCCCGTATGCCCAGGTCCTCCAGGCCCTTGCGCTGTTTGGGGGCGCGGTGCCGGCCGCCCTTCTCGTCGCGGGCCGCGAGCCGGTCCGCGAAGCCTATGACCAGGCCGACGACGATCAGCATGGTCGCCGTGATCCGCAGATCGCGGAACGGGCCCTCGATCTGGTCCTTGAGCGTCACGCCCAGCAGCCCGATCGGGATCGAGCCGACGATCACCAACCAACCCATCTGCGCGTCGTGGTCGCGCCGCATCGCCTTGTCGAACAGTGACCGGAACCAGGCCGACACGATCCGGCCGATGTCCTTGCGGAAGTAGATCAGCACCGCGGCCTCCGTGCCGATCTGGGTGATCGCCGTGAAGGCCGCCCCCGGGTCCTTCCAGCCGGAGAAAGCCGCGGTCAGGCGGAGATGCGCACTGGAGGAGACGGGGAGGAATTCGGTCAGCCCCTGGACGAGTCCGAGGATGAGGGATTCAAACCAAGACATGGAGGTGAGACGTCCAAGTGCGGATCGGGGAAGTCGGGGAATGTGGTGATCTTGCGTGTGAGGGCACAGCGTAGCGTCCCGAAGTGACGGGCACTGCACAGGGGTTCGGCGGGGAACACGGGACCGGACAAGGGCGGTGACGGCCACCGGGCACGCCGCTCGCTTCGCGGCGGATGTGAAGGTGTCCGCCACCACGGGCTGCCGGCGATCACCCCGACCGGCTGTTCGACGGGGCGTGCGACCGGCCGTCGGACGGTTCATCGCGCGCGCAGGTGGTGGCGCTTGCGCCAGGCCACCACGGCACCCGCGAGCGCCGGTACGGCGATGCACGCCATCGCGATCAGGAAGGCGGGCGACGTCGGCGCCGAGGCCCGCGCCCCCGCCACGACATACGCGGCGGTGTTCGGGATCGAGCCGAGCGCCGTCGCGAGCAGGAACGCCGACCAGCCCATCCGGGAGACGGCGGCGCAGTAGTTCACCCCCCAGAAGGGCAGGCCCGGGAACAGCCGTGCCGCCATCATCGAGCGGAAGCCGTGCCGGCTGAGCTGGCCGTCGGCGGCCCGCAGCAGGCGCCCCCGCAGCAGCGGCCGGAGCGCGTCCTGACCCAGTACCCGGCCCAGTCCGAACGCGACACCGGCGCCCAGCACGGTGCCGACGAGGGCCGTGCCGAGTCCCACTTGGGAGCCGAACAGGGCACCTGCCGCCAGGTTCAGCAGCGGACGCGGAACGAACGCCACCGTGCACAGCCCGTAGGCCACCGCGAACACGGTCGCGGCGGCGACCCCGCCGAGCTGCGGCGGCCAGCCGTGGGTGAGCAGCTTCTGCGGCTCGAACAGCAGCACGGCCACGGCGGACGCCGCGAGCAGCACCACGAGCAGGGAGAGCCGCGACCACGGCGACAGCAACACGCGCATGCAGCGAGCCGCGCATCCCGCGCGCGTGAGGGGCGCGGCGGCCGTCGTCGCGGAGCCTGCGACGGCCGGCTCCGTGGCGGTGGCCCGGGGTGAGGCCGCGGCGGTGCCCCCAGAGCGGTTGGTGGCATCGAGCATGCCGGTGACAGTAACCGACGAAGGTGTCCGATCGCCGCACGGACCGTCGCATGCCGGTCACCGTCACGTCCCGCCGCCGCCGGCCGGCCGCGCGTTCCGGGACGAACCGTCAGATCCGGCCGGGACACCGGCCGTCGGGCCCGCACCGGACGGCCGGACGACGGGCGCGGGACCGCGCGCCGGAAAACCATTCGACGCGGGACACCGCGTCGGCGATGCTCGACGTCATGTTCCGGCACGCCTTCCTCCTCGCAGCATCCGCGGTCGCGGATGCTCCGAAGGCTGCCGTCCCGATCGTCGTGGCCGTCGACGGCGCCCGAAGCTGACCCTCTCCGGATCGTCCGGCGGACCCCGCAGGGGGAGGGTCGGCGCCTTGCCGGGGTCCCCGTCTTCACTTCCGAGGCATTCGAGGTACAGCCATGCCCAAGACGGCATACGTGCGCACCAAGCCGCACCTGAACATCGGCACCATGGGCCACGTCGACCACGGCAAGACCACCCTGACCGCCGCCATCACCAAGGTCCTGGCCGAGCGCGGCAGCGGCGGCGGCACCCGCTACGTGCCCTTCGACCGCATCGACCGCGCTCCGGAGGAGGCGGCGCGGGGCATCACCATCAACATCGCGCACGTCGAGTACGAGACCGACACCCGTCACTACGCGCACGTCGACATGCCGGGTCACGCCGACTACGTCAAGAATATGGTGACCGGCGCCGCGCAACTGGACGGGGCCGTCCTCGTCGTCTCCGCGGTCGACGGGATCATGCCGCAGACCGCCGAGCACGTGCTGCTGGCCCGGCAGGTGGGCGTCGACCACATCGTCGTCGCCCTCAACAAGGCCGACGCCGGCGACGAGGAGCTGGCCGACCTCGTGGAACTGGAGGTCCGCGAGCTGCTCACCGCGCAGGGCTACCCGGGTGACTCCGTCCCCGTCGTACGGGTCTCCGGGCTCAGGGCCCTGGAAGGCGACCCGCGCTGGACCGCCGCCATCGAGGCACTGCTGGACGCGGTGGACACCTATGTGCCCGTCCCGGAGCGCTACCTCGACGCGCCGTTCCTGCTGCCCGTCGAGAACGTGCTCACCATCACCGGCCGGGGCACCGTGGTCACCGGCGCGGTGGAGCGCGGCACGCTGCACGTCGGCGACCGGGTCGAGGTGCCCGGCGCCGGTCTTGAGGCGGTCGTCACCGGCCTGGAGACCTTCGGCAAGCCGATGCAGGAGACGCAGGCCGGGGACAACGTGGCGCTGCTGCTGCGCGGGGTGCCCCGCGACGCGGTGCGGCGCGGGCACGTCGTGGCGCGGCCCGGCAGCGTCGTACCGAGCCGCCGCTTCGCCGCGCGCGTGTACGTCCTGTCGGCGCGCGAGGGAGGCCGGCGGACCCCGGTGTCGACCGGCTACCGGCCGCAGTTCTACATCCGCACCGCGGACGTGGTCGGGGACGTGGACCTCGGCGCGACGGCGGTCGCGCGGCCGGGCGACACCGTCACCATGACGGTCGAGCTGGGCCGTGCGGTCCCCCTGGAGCCCGGCCTCGGGTTCGCGGTCCGTGAGGGCGGCCGGACGGTGGGCGCCGGGACCGTGACCTCCGTCGGCTGACGGCCGCCGCCTCGCCGCCTCGCCGACCCGTCGGGTAGGCGAGGCGGCCGGGTCCGGCGCCCCGTTCGGGGGAGGCCGGGCCCGGCCCGGGGCGCACCCGGGACCGGCACAATGGGGACGTGAGCGAACCCATACCCGTCGTCCGCACCACCGACCACGGCACCGCGAAGCTGATGCCCGACGTCGACCGGGCGCGGGCCTGGCTGCTGACGGTCGACGGGGCGCCGCAGTCGTACGTCGACCTGGACGAGCCCACGCACCTGGAGTTCGAGTACGCGCGCCGGCTCGGGCACGTGCTGGACGCGGTGGCCAAGCCGGGCCGGCCGCTGGCCGTGGTGCACCTCGGCGGGGGAGCGCTCACGCTGCCCCGGTACGTGGCGGCGACCCGGCCGGGCTCACGGCAGGACGTCGTCGAGGCCGACCGGGGCCTGCTCACCCTGGTCACCGAGCACCTGCCGGTCCCGGCAGGCGCCGGCATCGCCCTGCACCCCGCCGACGCCCGAACCTGGCTGGAAGCGGCCCCCGACGGCACGGCGGACGTACTGGTCGCCGACGTCTTCGGCGGCTCCCGGGTCCCGGCGCACCTCACCTCGCTCGGCTACGCCCGCGAGGCCGAGCGCGTGCTGCGCACCGGCGGCTGCTACCTGGCGAATCTGGCCGACGCCGCGCCGTTCGGTTTCCTCCGCTCCCAGCTCGCCACGTTCGCGGCCGTCTTCGAGGAACTGGCGCTGATCGCCGAGCCGGGTGTGCTGCGCGGCCGCCGGTTCGGCAACGCGGTGCTCGTCGCCTCGCACCGGCCCCTGGACACGGCCGCGGTGGCCCGGCGGACCGCCGCCGACGCCTTCCCGGCCCGGGTGGAACACGGCGCCGCGCTACGGGAGTTCATCGGCGCGGCCCGGCCGGTCGCGGACGCGGATGCCGTGCCGTCGCCCGAGCCCCCCGAGGGCGCGTTCGGCATCGGCTGACGGCCGCCGTCCGTCGAGCCACGGGGCATCCGCGACGGCTTCCCGGCCGGGCATCCGCGACGGCTTCCCGGCCGGGCATCCGCCGCAGCCTCCCGGCCGGGCATCCGCCGCAGCCTCCCGGCCGGGCATCCGCGGCGGCCCTTCCGGTCGGCGTCCGCCGGCCGGGACGCGACGCGGACGCGGACGTCCGATCCGGCCCGCGGTCAGGACCCCGTCGGCTCGCCGTGCATCCGCACCGTGCTGAGGATCTTCATGATGGTCGCCGTGCCGACCTCCCCGTCCACGCCCTTGGCGGCGTAGAGGTTGAAGGACACGATGTCGTCGGCGGCGTTCCGGAACGCGAACGTGATCGCCTTGCCGTCGCTGGCGCACTTGCCCGTGCGCGGGGTGCCGGTCGAACTCGCCCAGGCGTAGGCGCCCTCGACGCCCGACGCGGTGGTGTAGTCGGTGGCCTTCTCGTCCTGGGTGACGCTCTTCTTGTCCGGCTGCGTGTAGCCGCCGTAGACCCACCAGGGCACGCTCTTGACCGCCGCGTCGCCCGGATTCCTGGCGCCGCTCTCGCCCTTGGTGCCCGCCACGGCCAGGGGCGTGTCGTCGCTCCGGCCGTCCTTGTCGCCGTCGGAGGTGCACCACTTCGACTTGTACGTGGCCGGTGCCGACATCGCGATCAGCGGCTTGGCGTCGGGCGACTTGCGGTCCTCGAAGCCGACGAGGGAGCGGGGGGTGCCGACCTGCCAGTCCGCGGGCACGTCGAAGGCCGTGCCCCACTTCGGGTTGACGACCGTCTTCCAGCCCGCGACGAGCGGCTGCTCGGTCACGTCGCCGTGCGGATCGCCGTCCGCGCCCGATGTCGCGGTGGCGGCCGTCGTCGGGTCCGCGGCGGCCGACCGGCCCGCATTCCCGCCTGCCCCGCCGCCGTCCGCCTTGCCGTCCTTGTCCCTGCCCAGCACCAGGAATCCCGTCACGCAGGCGGCGAGGACCACCGCCGTCGCCGACACGATCGCGATGAGCTTCGTGTGGTTCCCGCCGCCTCCCTGTGGCGGCCGGGGCGCCCCGGCGGGCGCGGGCGTCCCCCAGTGCGGCTGCTGCGCATACGGGTCGGGCTGCTGGTAGCCGGGCTGCGTGTAAGGATTCGGCTGCTGGTAACCCGGTTGCCGATACGGGTTGTTCTGCGGGTTCTGCTCGCCCCCCGGCGGCTGCTGTCCTGGCCACATGGGCAGCAACCCTAGTGCCGCCGGGGCACGATTCTGTCACCGGCCTTTGTCAGGTACGTACCGAATCCGTCGCTCGCCGCGGTGGCGGCGGCCCGGGGTGAGCCGGGCCGGCGGCCGAGTGGGCGGACCCTTGACCGATCCGCGGGTGGAACCCCGATCGCTCCCCGGGCGGGGGCCGCTCAGGCGGCCCGGTGCCGCTCCGTCCGTCCGGCGCCGTCGCCCGGCAGCCCTGCGACGAACTCCTTGAGCCAGGCCACGAACTCGGGCCCCAGGTCCGGCCGGTCGCAGGCCAGCCGTACCACGGTGCGCAGGTAGTCCGCCTTGTCCCCGGTGTCGTAGCGCAGGCCGTCGAAGACGACACCGTGCACCGTGCCGGCCGCGGCGAGTTCCTGCAAGGCGTCGGTCAGCTGGATCTCCCCGCCGCGGCCGGGCCCGGTGCGCTCCAGGGCGTCGAAGACGGCCGGGTCCAGGACGTACCGGCCGATGACCGCGTAGGCGCTGGGGGCGGCCGCGGGCGCGGGCTTCTCCACGAGGCCGGTCACCTTCAGGACACCGTCCTCGCCGGTCGGCTCGACGGCGGCGCAGCCGTAGAGGTGGAGCTGGGCCGGGTCGACCTCCATGAGGGCGACCACGCTGCCCGCGTACCGGTCGCGCACCTCCAGCATGCGGCTGAGCAGGGTCTCGCGCGGGTCGATCAGGTCGTCGCCGAGGAGCACCGCGAAGGGCTGGTCGCCGACGTGCCGGCGGGCACAGGAGACGGCGTGGCCGAGGCCCAGCGGGTCGCCCTGGCGGATGTGGTGGATGTCCGCGAGCCGCGCCGGATCGCGCACGGCGTCCAGGCGCACGGTGTCGCCCTTGGTCGCGAGCGCCTGCTCCAGCTCGAAGGCGCTGTCGAAGTGGTCCTCGATGGCGCGCTTGTGGCGTCCGGTCACGATCAGTACGTCGTCGAGCCCGGCCGCCGCGGCCTCCTCGACGACGTACTGGATGGCCGGCTTGTCGACGACCGGCAGCATCTCCTTGGGCGTCGCCTTCGTCGCGGGCAGGAACCGGGTGCCGAGCCCGGCGGCCGGAACGACCGCTTTGCGTACGGGACGAGGGGAAGGGGAGGTGGATGAGGAGTGGGGGGCGATCATGCGGCCATGCTGGCGCACGAGGATGAGAGCGGGCCGAGAGCAGCATGGGAGCGGGCTGTGGACCGGGATCGGACACAACTCCTCCGTAGTGCAGCGGTAGTTGGAGATCAGTGCCGACGGCCGCGGTGCGGTGGCCCACCGTGCCGCGCCGAAGTCCCGCCGTCCTCAATGCCGTTCGCCGGTCGCGGTCCGCGTCCCCATGCGCGGGACGCGGTTTCGTCTCGTCGCCGAGCGGCCCTCACAGCACCTTGGCGCGGATCAGCGCCGACAGCACCAGGGCCCCCGGCAGCAGCGGCAGCCAGTCCGTGACCACCCGGAATCCGATGACGGTCGCCGTGGCGACGGCGACCGGTGAGCCGAACGCCACCAGCGTGAACACCACCGCCGCGTCCACCGCGAGGCCGCCGGGCGCGGGCACGGCCCCCACGGCGGTACCCGCGGCCAGGAACGCGACGACCACGTGCGTCCACGGCACCGGCAGTCCGAGCGCGGCCCCGACCGAGGCGAGCACGCACGCCTGGAGCAGCGGCATCGCCGCCGCCCCGCCCCACAGCGCGAGGACCCGGCAGGGCCGGGTGTGCAGCCGGCGCGCGTCGGCGAGGGCGGTGCGCAGCAGACCGGTCAGCGGGCGGCGCAGCGGCCGTACGACCGTGACCAGCAGGACCGCCACGGCGACACAGGGGCCCGCGACGGCGGCCACCGCGATCAGGGTGCGTCCGTCCGGGACGAGGTCGCCCAGCCGCCGCCCGGCGGGCGAGGCCAGCAGGAACGCCAGCAGCACCAGCGTCTTGGCGACCGGTTTCACCAGCGAGTACAGGGCGATCGACGCCGTGGCCCGGTCGAGCGGAATGCCACGGCCCCGCAGGAAGCGCAGGGTGACGGCGTGCGCGCCGAGGCCCGCGGGCAGCACGTGGTTCGCGGCCCCGGCGGCGAACTGCGAGGCCAGCAGGAGTCCTGGCGGCAGCCGGTCCGGCAGGGCGCCCTGCCGGACGCAGGAGGCCGCGATCCAGCCCAGGCAGTTGAAGGCGACCCCGGCCAGCAGCCAACCCGGGTCGGCCGCGGCCAGCCGGGAGGCACCCTCGTACACGAGGGGACGGTTGGCCAGCCCCCAGATCCCCACCAGCAGGAGGGGGCTCAGGCACAGTGCCAGCCGGACCGGACGGGTCGCCATGAAGGGCACCGGACGCGCGAGCGCGTCGGCCCCCAACGGGGACGGCCCGGCTCCGAGCGCCGGTGCCTCCGGCCCGAGCACGGGTGCCTCGGATCCGGGTACGGACGGCTCGGCCCCGGGCGGGACGGGCTCGGGTCCGGGCACGGGTGCCGCGGAGCCGAGCGTGGGAGCTTCCGGCCGGAGTGGGGAGGCTCCGGCCGGGACGGTGGGGACTGAGGACACGGGATACGTCGTCCTTCCGCATCGGGCCGCGCGGCGGGGACCTGGGTGCGAGGCGGGGAATCCGCCCGGAGCCTTCCCGTTCCGTGTGACCGGGGGATGTCCGAAAACCGAAGGACCGTCGGCGGGACGGTGCCGCGGACCGGTACGTGCGACCGCTCAGGGCGGCGAGCGGGTAGCCTGCACGGGGGCGCGCGGTGGGCGCCGCCCGATGAAACAGGGACCCGAAAGGGAAGGAACCGGCGTTGCACGTCCAGGAATGGCTCGACACCGTGCCCGCGGTGGCCGTCTACGCCGTAGTGGCCCTGATCATCGGCGTGGAGAGCCTGGGTATCCCGCTGCCGGGTGAGATCGTCCTGGTGTCGGCGGCGCTGCTCTCCTCGCAGCACTCCGGGGTCGACCCGTTCGTCCTGGGTGCCTGCGCGACGCTCGGTGCCGTCGTCGGCGACTCGATCGGCTATCTCATCGGCCGCAAGGGCGGGCGTCCGCTGCTCGCCTGGCTCGGCAAGAAGTTCCCGAGGCACTTCAGCGAGGGACACATCGCCACCGCCGAGCGGTCCTTCGAGAAGTGGGGCATGTGGGCGGTGTTCTTCGGCCGTTTCGTCGCTCTGCTGCGGATCTTCGCCGGCCCGCTCGCGGGCGTGCTCCACATGCCGTACTGGAAGTTCCTGATCGCCAACGTCCTCGGCGGTGTCTGCTGGGCCGGCGGCACCACAGCCGTCATCTACTACGTCGGTGTGGTCGCCGAGAGCTGGCTGAGCAAGTTCTCCTGGCTGGGCCTGGTGGCGGCGGTCCTGATCGGCCTGACCTCGATGCTGGTGCTCAAGCGCCGTGCGAAGAAGGCCGAGCAGAAGGCACAGGAGTCCCGGGCCGAGGCGGAGCCGGTACCCGCCAACGAGTGAGGCGCGCCCCGAGGAGCAGCGGGACGAGGCTCCTCGGGGGACGGACGGGACTCGTGGGGGAAGCGGCCTGTGCCCGTCCGCCCCGCGCGCCGGCGTAGCGGCTCCGGTCCGTCCCGCCGCCGTCCTACTCGTGCACCTCGCGGTGCGTCGCGGCCAGCCCCGTGTACAGGGTGCCGTTCAGCGTCACCGCCTGCCGCTCCTCGTCCGTGAGTTCCCGCTTCACCCTCGCGGGCACCCCGGCGACCAGCGATCCCGGCGGGACCGTCATCCCCTGCGGCACCAGCGCCTGCGCGGCGACCAGCGAACCCGCCCCGATCACCGCACCGTTCAGCACGGTCGCCCCCATTCCGATCAGGCAGTCGTCCGCCACGGTCGCCCCGTGCACCACGGCGTTGTGCCCGACGGAGACCCGCTCCCCGATGCTGACCGGGAAGCCGGGATCGGCGTGCAGCGTGACGTTGTCCTGGATGTTCGCGCCCGCCGCGACGGTGATCCGCTCGGCGTCGCCGCGCACCACCGCGCCGTACCAGACGCTCGCGCCCGCGCGCAGCGTCACGTCACCGACGACCGACGCGGTGGGGGCCACGAACACCCCCTCGTCGATCCGGGGTTCCTTGCCGCCGATGCCCACGATCAGCGCCCTGTGCGTCATGTGCGTCCACCGTTCTGTCTGCCGCTGCCCGGCGCGGGAAGTCTCGGCCCGCCGGGGGAAGTTCACCGGCACCGTACGCCACCCGGTAGGGCGAAGATCACAGCGGTACCGGCTCATGGCCGCGGCGCGCGCTGAGTACCGTGAGCGGGTGCCGAAGCCCAAGAACACGTTCTCGTCCTGGGGGCGCCGCCTCGCCCAGCGAGTCGTCCAGGCGGGCTGGGCCTGGGCGCAGCGCGTGGGCTCCGTCACCGCCGAGCACCCCGGGCGGCTGCGCTTCGGCGCGATGGGAACAGGTACCAGACTCGCCTTCCCGCTCGGCACGGTCTTCGGCGAACCCTGGATCCACCTGGGCGCCCACTGCATCGTCGGCGAACAGGTCACCCTGACCGCGGGCCTGATGCCGGACCTCGACCTCGGTCCCGAGCCGATCCTGCGCATCGGCGACGGGGTCGTCCTCGGCCGGGGCAGCCACGTCATCGCCGACACGACGGTCACCATCGGCAGCGACTGCTACTTCGGGCCGTACGTGTACGTCACCTCCACCAACCACTCGTACGACGACCCGCACCAGCCCATCGGCCGGCAGTGGCCGCGGATGGAGGCGGTGGTGATCGGGCCCGGGTGCTGGATCGGGACGGGTGCGGTGATCCTGCCGGGCGCGCGGCTCGGCCGGAACGTGGTGGTCGCGGCCGGCGCGGTCGTGCGCGGCGCGGTGCCCGACCACGCCGTGGTGGCGGGCGCGCCCGCCCGGGTGGTACGGCGCTGGACGCCCGACGAGGGCTGGCAGCCCCCGCTGCGCACACCCGCCCCGGTGCCCATCCCGGCCGGCATCACCCCGGAGCAGCTGCTGGCACTGGGCGACCTCGACGAGGAGGCCGTGGCCCGGCTCGCCGAACTCGACTCCGACGGCTGAGGGGACCGGGCACCCCGGCACCCGTCGCCGAAGTCGGCGAGCCCCCACGGGAGGCGCGTGGCCGGGGCGGAGCATGCTGTCACGGGCCGCCTCGCAGTACAGTTCGGTGAACGCTCGGGTGCATCCCAGCGTAGTGCGATCGAGTAAACTGCGTCATTCAAAATAATGGACTGCCGGGAAAGCCAGGACTCATCGTGTCGGACCTCGATCTGCTGACCCAGTCACTGGCGCGCAACGTCAAGCGCTGGCGCACCGAGCGCGGCTTCACCCTGGACACGCTGGCCACCCGGGCGGGGGTCAGCCGCGGCATGCTCATCCAGATCGAGCAGGCCCGCACCAACCCCAGCCTCGGCACGGTCGTGAAGATCGGTGACGCGCTCGGGATCAGCATCACCACGCTGCTCGACTACGCGCAGGGCCCCATGGTCCGGATCGTCCCCGCCGAACGGGCCGTACGGCTCTGGCACACCGACGCCGGCAGCTACAACCGGCTCCTCGCGGGCGCCGAGGCCCCCGGCCCGCTGGAGATGTGGGACTGGCGGCTGATGCCGGGCGAGAGCAGCGCCTCCGATCCGCACCCCGCGGGCACGGTGGAACTCGTCCACGTCACGGCGGGGGAGCTGACGCTCACCGTCGACGGGGTCGAGCACCACGTCCCGGCCGGCGCGAGCGCGTCCTTCGACGCCGGCACGGCACACACCTACGGCAACGACGGCGACGTACCGATGGAGATGGTGATGGCCGTCTCCGTCCCGCCCGTGGGCTGATCCCGACGCCGGGCCGCGGTCCCGTCCGCGGGTCCTCGTCCGGTCGCCGTGCCGCCGCCCCGTGCGCGGGCCGCGGTGCCGTTGCCGGGCCGTCGGACCGCGGTTCCGCCCGCCCGCGCGCCGTCGTTCGGCCGCCGGCGGCCGTTCCTTCGCCGTCCCGCCGGGCTGTTAGCGTGCCGACATGCGCGCACCCATCGGAGACTTCGACACCGCCCTCCCCGCTCCGGACTGCCTCGACGACCTGGCCGCTCCGGTCGCCGACGCCGTGCGCAACTGGCGCGGCGGCGTCCCCGCCGACCAGATCGTGTACGTCGACACCGAACCCGAGTGGGCGGACACCGCCGTCTTCGTCGAGCACTACGGCCGTGACCTGCTGGAGCGGTCCGCGAACTGTGTGGTCGTCGCGGGCAGGCGGGGCGGCGGGACGACCCTGGCGGCGTGCGTGGTGCTCTCCACCACCCGGGTCGACGTGAACGGGACCGTCCGCCGCCGACTGGGCGCCCGCAAAGCCTCCTTCGCCTCGATGGACACGGCGACCGGGGAGACCGGCATGGAGTACGGCGGCATCACCCCGGTCGGGCTGCCCGCCGACTGGACGGTGCTGGTGGACTCCGCCGTCGTCGACCTGCCCTACGTCCTGGTCGGCAGCGGACGCAGGCGCGGCAAACTGCTGGTGCCGGGCAAGGCGTTCGCCCAGCTGCCGGGCGCCGTGGTCCTGGAGGGGCTGGGCGTCGCCTGAGTTCAGGCCGTCAGATGGTGCGCCAGCATTTGGTGCGGGTCCGCCTCGCCGGGCAGCGGCGCCGGATCGGCGTGCACCAGGGCCGCGGTGAGCTTCGGGACGGCGTGCAGGAGGGCGTGCTCGGCGTCGACCGCGATCGCGTGCGCCCGCCGCACCGTGGCGTCGCCGTCCACCACGATCGCCACCTCCGCCCGCAGCCGGTGCCCGATCCAGCGCAGCCGCAGCTCGCCCACCCCGCGCACCCCCGGCACCTCCCGCAACGCCTGCTCGGCGCGGTCCACCAGCGCCGGGTCGACGGCGTCCAGCACCCGCCGGAACACCTCGCACGCGGCGTCCCGCAGGACCAGCGCGATGGCCGCGGTGATCGCCAGCCCCACCAGCGGGTCGGCCGGTCGCCAGCCCAGCGCGGACCCGGCCGCGCCCACCAGCACGGCCAGTGAGGTGAAGCCGTCGGTGCGGGCGTGCAGCCCGTCGGCGACGAGCGCGGCGGAGCCGATCTCCCGCCCCACCCGGATCCGGTAGCGGGCCACCCACTCGTTGCCCGCGAACCCGATCAGGGCGGCCACGGCCACGGCCGACACGTGGTGCACCGGACGCGGGTCGAGCAGCCGGTCCACCGCCGTCCATGCCGCGAAGGCCGCGGACGCGGCGATGGTCAGCACGATGGCGATGCCCGCCAGATCCTCGGCGCGGCCGTAACCGTAGGTGAAGCGCCGGTTGGCGGCGCGGCGGCCGACCACGAACGCGATGCCGAGCGGCACGGCGGTCAGCGCGTCCGCCGCGTTGTGCGCCGTGTCGCCGAGCAGCGCCACCGACCCGGACACGACCACCACCCCGGCCTGCACGAGCGCGGTCACGCCCAGCACCACCAGGGACACCCACAGCGCGCGCATGCCACGCGTCGACGCCTCCAGGGCCGCGTCGAGCTTGTCGCCGGTGTCGTGGGAATGCGGGGTCAGGAGATGCCCGAGGCGGTGCCGCAGACCGGAAACCGGCCGGGAGCGCCCGTGGCCGTGCTCGTGCCCGGGGGCGTGGCCACGCCCGGGTGCGGGCCCGTGCGGGTGGCCGTGGCCGTGTCCGTGCGCCTGCCCGGCCCTCGGCCCGCCCTCATGCCCGTGCTCGTGTCCGTGTCCGTGGTCGGGCCCGCGATCGTGCTCGTGTCCGTGCCCGCGATCGTGTCCGTGTCCGTGGTCATGTCCGTGGTCGTGCTGGTGCCGGTCGCTCACGTGGGTCCCCTTCCGGTGCGCGTGAGTGGACGCACGACGCCCACGGAGCCATTATGTGCGTATGAGCGCACGCTTGCACCTATCACCTGCGCAGCATGCGCACCCGCGTACCCCGGGCGAGGAACAGTTCGCGGTCGCCGCCGACCTGCTGGCGCTGCTCGGCGACCGGACCCGGCTCACCCTGCTGCACGCCCTCACGTCGGGGGAGGCCGACGTCACCACGCTCACCGAGGTCTGCGGCGCCGCCCGTCCCGCGGTCAGCCAGCATCTGGCCCGGCTGCGGCTGGCCGGCCTCGTGGACACGCGCAAGGAGGGCCGCCGCGTCGTCTACTCGCTCCGCCACGACCATCTCGGCCGCCTGGTGACCGAGGCGCTGGACGTGGCGGACCACCGGCTCGGCGAAACCCGCTCCGGGACGGCGCACTGAGCCCCGCCGGACGTCGGGGCCCGGTCAGAACGCGGCGGCGGCGCCGAGATACTGCTCCGCGAACGCCGTCGCCGCGGCCGGCGAGGTGAACAGCCGGCGCAGCCGTGCCAGGGAGGTGCCCGCGTGGTACGGGTCGCCCGACGCGGTGCCGTGATAGATGCCGGACAGCCACTCGGAGAACTCCTGGTAGTCCCACACGCGTCGCAGACACGCCTCCGAGTACCCGGCAAGACCGCTCGCGTCGCCCGTCGTGAGGTGGGCGACCAGCGCGTCGCCGAGCAGGAAGGCGTCGTGCAGGGCCAGGTTCATGCCCTTCGCCGCTATCGGCGCGGTGAGATGGGCCGCGTCGCCCGCGAGGAACAGCCGCCCCGACGTCATGGACCCCACGACGTAGTTGTGCATGTCCAGCACGCGCTTCTCGATCAGCCGGCCCTCCGCGAGCGGCGCCGCCCCCGCGGCGCCGAGCCGTTCCCGCAGTTCGGACCAGACCCGCTCGTGCGGCCAGCCCGCCGGGTCGTCGCCGGGCGGGCACTGGAGGTAGTAGCGGGTGACCTCCGGGCTGCGTGCCATGTGTCCGGCGAACCCCCGCGGATGGACGCCGAACACCACGCAGTCGGCCGACGGCGGTGCCTCGGCCAGCAGCGCCAGCCAGCCGATGCCGTAGTCGTGCCGCGCGAGCCGGGCCCGTTCCGGGGGCAGCGCCCGCCGGGACACCCCGCGCGCCCCGTCGCAGCCGGCGACGAAGTCGCAGTGGACGACTTGGCGTTCGCCGGTCTCCGGGCACAGGTACGACACCGAGGGGTGGTCGGTCTCCAGGTCGTGCAGCCGTACGTCCCGCACGCCGAAGCGGATGTCGCCGCCGCGGACGTCGGCGTACTCGCGCACGAGGTCCCTCACCAGCAACGGCTGCGGGTACACGTAGTGATGACGCCCCGTCAGCTGACGGTAGGGGAGCCGGTACCGTTCGCCGCCGAAGCGGAACTCGCACTCCTCGTGCACCTGCGCCCGCGCCAGCAGACCGGCCGCGAGGCCGCGCCGGTCGAGCCCGCGCACCGCCCACTCCTCGACGACGCCCGCTCGGGGGCGCGCCTCGATGGACTCCCTGCTCTCGGTCTCCAGGACCAGGCAGTCGACGGCGGCGGCCCGCAGGATGTTGCCGACGGTGAGCCCGGCCGGACCGGCACCCACGACGACGACCGGCCGCCGCCCCGCGGACGCGGGGCGGGAGGAAGGGAATGTCACCTGATCATTATGACGGTGACTTGTCAGCCCCCGTGCCGCCGGTGCGGACCGGCCTCCGGCGCGGGGTGCCGGTCCGCCGCGGACGCGAGGATCCCGAGCGGAGCCCAAGTCGGCCGTGGCGCACGGCGTCACCGGGGAAGATCGAGCACTTCCACGTCGGTGCCCGCCGGGACGCCGCCCGGTGGTACGACCGCCAGCGCGTCGGCGAGTGCCACGCCGCGGAGCATGGCGGGGCCGTCGAACGGGAGGGGAACCGCGCGGCCGTTCTCGGTCCTCGCGGGCACCAGGCGGACGTCGCGGGCGTGCCCGGGGAACGCAGCGGCCGTGGAGCAGCGGCGGGCCCCGGCCGGCCGGTGCCCGCCGAGCCGGCGCAGCAGCGGCACGGCGAGCGTCACCAGGCCGGCGACCGCGGCGAGCGGGTTGCCCGGCAGCCCGACCAGACGGCGGGGCGACTCGTCGGCGGCGGGCGGGAGTTCGGCCAGCAGCATGGGGTGGCCGGGGCGTACGGCGACGGAGTCCACGAGCAGTCGGCCGCCGACCGCGTCGAGGGCTTCGTGCACCAGGTCGGTGGGCCCGGCGGAGGTGCCGCCGGTGGTGATGATCACGTCGGCCGGTGCGTGCCGCAGAAGATCCCGCAGCGCGTCCGGGTCGTCCCCGACCGGATGCCTGCCGGAGCACCACGCGCCGCTGGAGCGCAGGGCGGGGTCGAGCAGCGGGCTGAGCGCGTCGCGAACACGTCCCGCCGACGGGAGTCCGGACGTGGTGAGTTCACTGCCCGTCACCACCAACCGCACGGTCGGCCGCCGGTGTACGCGCAGCCGGTCGTGCCCGGCCGCCGCGGCGAGCGCGGCGACCGCCGGGGTGACCGTGGTCCCGGCGTCGAGGAGCGTCGCGCCGGTAGCGCACTCCTGGGCCCGGTGGCGGATGTCGTGGCCGGTCGGCAGCGGGGCGCCGCTGCGCAGCAGGCCGGCTGCCTCGGTGCCGTTCTCACGGCGGAGCACGGCGGTGGCGCCGGCCGGGACGGGCGCGCCGGTGGCGATGGGCCGGGCGGTGCCGGTCCGCAGCGGCGGCGGGACGTCACCGGCCAGGATGCCGCCGGTGCACAGTCGCCAGGGGCCGGGTCCGGAGACGGCCCAGCCGTCCATGGCGGAGGTGTCGAAGGCGGGCAGGTCGGTCAGCGCGGTCAGGGGTCCGGCCAGCGCGTGTCCCACGGCGCCGGACAGCGAACGGCTGATCGCGGGCAGCGGCGCACCGGTCCGGCCGGAGATCTCGCGGGCCGTCGCCCAGGGAAGGTGCTCGGCGGCCGGGGAAGCGACGGGGTGCGGGCCCGGCAGCGTGTGCGCGACGCTCATGGTCACGCCTCCTCAGGGGTGTCGGCGTGCTCGCTCGCCCACCGTCCGGTGAGGGCGCGCGGGCAGCGGTGGGCCTCGGACCGGTAGGTCCGTGCGCCGTCGACCGCCTCCCCGGCCGTGCGACGGACCGGGCGAGCGGCCGACGGCGTCGCGGGGCGTGCCACGGCGTGCGCGGCGGCGGTTGCCCGCGGCGGCTCCGGTACGGCGATCCGGGAACCGAGGCCGGGTTCGACCTCGGCGATCCATTGGTCGAGCACGGGTTTCTTCCTTGGCGGGTGGGCCCGTCGGGGCCGGGGAAGGGAGGCCGGAGCGTGCGGTCAGCCGCCGATGGCGGACATGGGGCGGTCCGGCTGCCGGAAGCCCGCGGCACCGATGTCGTGCCCGCGGCCCTTGCCGGCCACCGCGCGGCGCCAGGCGGCGGCGATCTCCTCGTCGTCGGCGCCCTTGCGCAGCAGGCCGCGCAGGTCGGACTCCTCGGTGGCGAAGAGGCAGGTCCGCAACTGTCCGTCGGCGGTCAGCCGCAGCCGGTTGCACGAACCGCAGAAGGGCCGGGTGACACTGGCGATCACCCCGACGACGGAGTCCGTTCCGGCGATGCGCCACTCCTCGGCGGGCGCGGTGTCCCCCTCGGCCCGGGGCAGGGGACGGAGCGTCATACGGGAGCCCAGTACGGCAAGGATCTCGTCGGCGGTGATCATCCGCTCGCGGTCCCAGGCCCCTTGGGCGTCCAGGGGCATGGACTCGATGAACCTGAGCTGGTAGCCGCCGTCGACCGCGTAGGAGACCAGGTCGAGGATCTCGTCGTCGTTCACGCCGCGCACCAGCACCGTGTTGATCTTCACCGGCCGCAGCCCGGCGTCCCGCGCCGCGGTGAGCCCCCGCAGCACCCGGTGCAGGTGGTCGCGCCGGGTGATCTCGCGGAACCGCTCCCGGCGCAGGGTGTCCAGACTGACGTTCACCCGCTCAAGACCCGCGGCGCGCAGCGGTCCGGCCAGACGCTCCAGGCCGATTCCGTTCGTGGTGAGGGAGATCTCGGGTGCGGGGGAGAGGGCGGAAATACGGTGGACGAGTCCGGGGAGTCCCCGACGAATCAGCGGTTCGCCTCCGGTGACCCGAATGGAACGTACACCCAGTCGAGAAACCGCAATTCGGACCAGCCGGTGGATCTCGTCATCGGTCAGCACCGCGGAACGGGAGAGCCATTCCAGACCTTCCGCCGGCATGCAGTACGAGCAGCGCAGATTGCACCGGTCGAGCACGGACAGCCGTAGATCGGTGTGGATCCGGCCATACCGATCGACCAGCGGCGCACCGGCCTGGTGGGCGGGGTGCTCGGGCCGGGCGGCCGTGTCGGAAGTCGCTGAACCAGTCTCCACGACCAGAAATCCTGAAGTGCTTTCCCGGGAAAAGTCAAGGCGGCTGATAGAAGCCGTCTATCACGAGAAAGGCAAAAGCTTTTTGACGCAGGTCCGCGGCGGGCGTAGTTTTTCGGCGGCGCATATTCGCGGCTGTTTCTGTGTGGTTCGGAAAGGAAAGCAGGCGGGCCATGAGTGTTCTGGAAGACCCTACGGACGACGCTCTGGAGGTCACGCCGCCCAAGACCTGGGCGACAGGTGTCCCGGCCGTCACGCACGCACTCCGTTACTCGCTGAGCCAGACATCGCCCCGCCGGACCATGCTGACGCTGCTGAACATCAACCAGGGCAAGGGGATCGACTGCCCGGGATGCGCCTGGCCGGAGCCGGAGCCGGGCAAGCGGCACATCAACGAGTACTGCGAGAACGGCGCCAAGCACATCAACGACGAGGCGACCACACGCCGCCTCACCCGCGAGTTCTTCGCGCAGCACACCGTCGACGAGCTGAACGGCAAGTCCGACTACTGGCTGAACCAGCAGGGCCGGCTCACCGAACCCATGGTCAAGCGGCCGGGTTCCGAGCATTATGTGCCGATCGGCTGGGACGAGGCCCTGGACCTGATGGCCGGGGAACTGCGCGGCCTGGACTCCCCGGACGAGGCCCTGTTCTACACCTCGGGCCGGCTCAACAACGAGGCGGCGTTCCTCCTCCAGCTCCTCGCCCGCGCGTACGGCACCAACAACCTGCCGGACTGCAGCAACATGTGCCACGAGTCCAGCGGGTCGGCGCTGGGTGAGACCCTGGGCATCGGCAAGGGCAGCGTCAGCCTGGACGACATCCACAACGCCGACCTGGTCTTCGTCGTCGGCCAGAACCCGGGCACCAACCACCCGCGCATGCTGACGGCGCTGGAGGAGACCAAGCGCAACGGCGGCGAGGTCGTCGCCGTCAACACGCTGCCCGAGGCGGGCCTCATCCGGTTCAAGCACCCGCAGCGGCCGCGCGGCATCGTCGGCCGCGGGACGAAGATCGCCGACCAGTTCGTGCACATCCGGGCCGGCGGCGACCTGGCGCTGTTCCAGGCGCTGAACCTGCTGCTGCTCCAGGCGGAGGAAGCCCGCCCGGGTACCGTCCTGGACCACGACTTCATCCGTCGGCACAGCACCGGTTTCGAGGCGTTCGCCGAGCACGTCGGCAAGACCTCCTGGGACGACGTCCTGGCCGCGACCGGTCTGGCCCGCGAGGAGATCGAGGAGATCCACGAACGGGTCCTGAACGCCAAGAGCGTCATCGTCTGCTGGGCGATGGGCGTGACCCAGCAGAAGCACGGCGTGCCGACGATCCGCGAGATCGTCAACTTCCTGATGCTGCGCGGCAACATAGGCAAGCCCGGCGCGGGCGTGTGCCCGGTGCGCGGACACAGCAACGTCCAGGGCGACCGCACCATGGGCATCTGGGAGAAGGTGCCGCAGCGGTTCCTCGACGCGCTGGAGCGGGAGTTCGGCTTCACCCCGCCCACCCGGCACGGCCACGACTCGGTCAACTCCATCCGGGCGATGCGGGACGGCCGGGCGAAGTTCTTCCTCGGCGTGGCCGGCAACTTCGTCCGGGCGACCCCCGACTCCGACGTGACCGAGGCGGCGATGCGCCGCTGCCGGCTGACCGCGCACATCTCCACCAAGCTCAACCGCTCCCACGCGGTGTGCGGTGAGACCGCGCTGATCCTGCCCACGCTGGGCCGCAGCGACCGGGACGTCCAGGCGGGCGGCGAGCAGTTCGTCACCGTCGAGGACTCCATGAGCATGGTCCACGCCTCCCGCGGACGCCTCACCCCGGCCTCCGGTGAACTGCTCAGCGAGGTCGCGATCATCTCCCGCCTGGCCCGCCGCACCCTCGGTGACTCCCCGGACATCCCGTGGGAGGAGTTCGAGCGGGACTACGGCAGCATCCGGGACCGGATCTCCCGGGTGGTCCCCGGTTTCGAGGACTTCAACGAGCGGGTCGCCCGTCCGGCCGGATTCCACCTGCCCAACCCGGTCAACAGCCACACCTTCAACACGGCGAGCGGGAAGGCCGTGTTCACCAGCAACGACTTCGTCGACCTGCGGGCGCCCAAGGGGTACCTGATCCTCCAGTCGCTGCGGTCGCACGACCAGTGGAACACCATCCCGTACGCGATGAACGACCGCTACCGCGGCATCCACAACGGCCGCCGCGTGGTGCTGGTCAACCCCGAGGACATCGAGGACCTGGGCCTGGCCGAGATGCAGCTGGTCGACCTGGTGAGCATCTGGCAGGACGGTGTCGAACGGCGCGCGGAGGAGTTCCGGCTGGTGCCGTACCCCACCTCCAGGGGCTCGGCCGCCGCCTACTACCCGGAGACCAACGTCCTGGTCCCGCTGGACAGCGTGGCCGACATCAGCAACTGCCCCACGTCCAAGGGCATCGTCGTCCGGCTGGAGCCCGCTGGCTCCCACGAGAGGTGAGCGGGCCATGGGACGTGTGACCGCCCGTAAGCGGGTGCTGCGGATCAGGGACGGGGTGCCCGGGTACCGTCCGGACACCCTCGCCGCCGAGGAGCCGATGGAGATCCGGGTCGCCGGACGGCCGCTCACGGTGACCATGCGCACCCCCGGCAACGACTTCGACCTCGCCGTGGGGTTCCTCGTCAGCGAGGGCGTCGTCCACGCCGCGAGCGACGTCCTCGGGATCCGCTACTGCGCGGGTGCCACGGACGACGGCAGCAACACCTACAACATCGTCGACATCGCGCTGGCTGCGGGCGTGCCCGTCCCGGACGCGTCGCTGGAGCGCAACTTCTACACCACGTCCTCCTGCGGTCTGTGCGGCAAGGCGAGCCTGGACGCCGTACGGACCGTCGCCCGCTGGAGCGTGGCGGACGACGAGACGCGCCTAGACCCCGAAGTGATCTTCACCCTGCCGGACCGGCTGCGCGCCGCGCAGCGGGTGTTCGACAGCACCGGCGGGCTGCACGCGGCCGGACTGTTCAGCGCCACCGGCGAACTGCTGTGCCTGCGCGAGGACGTGGGGCGGCACAACGCCGTCGACAAGGTGGTCGGGCACGCGTTGCAGCAGGGACTGCTGCCGCTGCGCGGAAGCGTGCTCATGGTCAGCGGCCGGGCCTCCTTCGAGCTGGTGCAGAAGGCGGTCATGGCGGGCATCCCGGTGCTGGCCGCCGTGTCGGCCCCGTCCTCGCTCGCCGTGGACCTGGCGGACGAGGCCGGCCTGACCCTGCTGGGTTTCCTGCGCGGCAGGTCGGCGAACGTCTACGCCGGTACCGAACGGGTCCGGGTGGCCGAACCGGTCGGCTGAGGCGACACCGGGTCCACGGGTCCGGTGCCATCCGGCGGCGGCCACCGGACCCGAGCCGGGCCGTCCCTGCCCCGCGCTCCGGGTGAATCGCGCCGCGCGGACGCGGGCGGGGACGACGAGCAGGACCGGGCCGCGCCCCCGGCCCGGTCCTCCGCATGTCCCGGAGCGGAGGATTGTCATGAGCATGACTTCCACGCGCGGTGAAGCGTGACGCGTCCCGGTTCGATCCGCCCCGGCGGGACTCCCTTGCGCAATAAATGCAACAGGGGTACCGTGCGAGAACGACTGAGATACAAGTCGTGCCTATGAGAGGGAGTGATTCGAGATGGGCCTCGCGACGCTGCAGGTTTCATCCACCAAGAGCGACGAGTTCGACCCGACCGTCCCGGCTGTCGTGAACGTCGCCGAGTACGGTTTCGAGGGCCGGTTCGAGGACTGGGCGGCCGACGCCCGCTACTTCGAGTACTCCAAGGCCGCCAACCCGATCGGGTCCGGGCACACGCCGAAGGTCCCGGTGCGCACCTTCAGCCCGTCCCTGCACGCCGAGGGCCCCTCGCGGATCATCCCGCTGGACCTGTCCCGGGAACTCGGCATCGAGGACGGCCCGGCGACCAGTCCGGGCCTGATCGCGAACTTCGTGCGCATCAACGCGGGCGAGTCCGTGCCGACCCGGCCGAACGCCACGAGCGAGCTGTACTACGTGCTCAAAGGCCACGGCTACTCCGCGGTCAACGGCCGCCTGGTCAACTGGGAGAAGGGCGACTTCGTCGTCCTGCCCGCCCAGAGCGCCGCCGTGCACTACGCGCAGGCCGAGACCGTCTTCTACTACGTCACCGACGAGCCGCTGCTGCGCTACCTCGGCGCGACCGCCACCGAACCGCGCTTCCGCGCCACGAAGTTCGCCCGCACCGACGCCGTCGCGGAACTGGACCGGATCGCCTCCCGGCCGGGCGCCAACGACAAGTCCCGGGTCAGCGTCCTGCTGAACAACGCCGACCAGGAGCAGACCCTCACCATCACCCACACGCTGTGGGCGATGTTCGGCGTCCTGCCCGCCGGCCAGGAACAGCGGCCCCACCGCCACCAGTCGGTGGCCCTGGACCTGATCCTGGACACCCCCGAGGGCTGCTACACCCTGCTGGGTGACCGGCTCGACGAGCGCGGCGAGATCATCAACCCGCAGCGGGTCGACTGGGAGTCCGGCGGCGCCTTCGTCACACCGCCCGGCAAGTGGCACGCCCACTTCAACGAGTCCGACCAGGACGCCCACCTCATCCCCGTCCAGGACGCAGGTCTCCAGACCTACCTGCGCTCCCTCGACATCCGCTTCACCAACCGCCGCTGAGACCGGCCAGGACCGGCCTGCCGCGGTCCGGGTGCGGGCTGCGGACGCGGGCCTCGGGACGGCACCGGCCGGCGCGGGACAGCGATCCGCCGGCCGGTGCCGCCCGCACCCGGTGCCGACGGTCGGGATCCCGCTGGGATCTAGAGTGGACCGGACTTGGATCCCGGGCGGATGCGGCAGTGCTGGAGGACGCGGTGGCCGGAAGCGTGAAGGTGCAGGCGAAGGACCGGGCGTACGAGTTCGTCAAGCGCCAGATCCTGAGCGGGGCGTACGAGGGCGGCGACCTGATCAGCGAGGGGGATGTCGCCAAGGAACTGGACATGTCGCGCACTCCGGTGCGTGAGGCGTTCCTGCGGCTGGAGATCGAAGGGCTGCTGCGGCTGTATCCGCAGCGGGGCGCCCTGGTGGTGCCCGTCTCTCCCGGCGAGGTCCGGTCCGTGCTGGAGGCGCGCGAAGTCCTGGAGCAGTTCGCGGTGCGGAAGCTGATGGACGGCCCGGCCGCGGTGCGCGAGGCGCTCACCGAGGAACTCACCGGGAGCATCGAACGCCAACGCGGGCTGCTGGGGACCGGCGACCTGGACGGCTTCTTCGAGGACGACCGGCTGTTCCACACCAGTCTGCTGACGGCGGCCGAGAACCCGCTGCTCGCCCGTTTCTACACCTCGCTGCGCGACCGGCAGGTCCGCATGACCGCCGATTCCGTGCTGGCCACCCCCGGGCGGAGCGACTCGATCCTCGCCGAACACGCCGAGATCGCCGACGCCATCCGGGCCGGCGACGCGGAACGGGCGCTCGGGGCCGTACGCACCCACCTGGCCAGCACGCGCTCGGCGCTCGGCCTGGCCTAGCGCCCCGGCAGGCAACGTTTCGCCCCGTCGCGACGCTCCCCCAGCCTTCGGCCGGGAGGTACCCCCAGGCACGCTCCCCCAAGCTCTTCGAGCAGGGGGGACCCCCACTCGCCGCACCGGCCGAAAGCCCAAGTACGTCCAGTACGAGGACTTCCGGCCGGCACACCGAGTGGGGGTACCTCCCACGCCCGTCCAGGGCAGTGGGGGCCACGCACCGAACGCCGCTCCTTGACGGGCAAACGTTGCCTGCCGAGGCACTAGCGCCGCACGGCGGGCACCCCGGGCGGCTGCCCGGGGCGTCCGGTCGTCCGGGGGCGGCCGGGCCGTTCCGTCGGCCCGTCCGCGCGGCGAGCGGTCCCGGTCCGACCACCTGTTCGGTGCGTGCCCCGGGTCAACCACACCGCTATGTGAGATACAACTTGCATCTAGGATCCTGTCCGCCTCGGAACGGCCGGCGACAGGACCGTACGAGGAGACACCTGACATGACGGACCCGCAGGAGGCCGGACGGCCCCCGGTCGGCCGCGTGCCCAGGCGCTCCGCCCGTATCCCGTGGGACCGCACTCTCCGCGGCGCGATCGCGATGGGCTGGTCCGTCGGCCTGGCGCTCCTCACCCAGGTCGACGCGTCCACCGCCCTGGTGGTGGGCGGACTGAGCGCGATCAACGGGGACCACAGCGGTCCGCGGCAGGCGCGGCTGGCCCGCCTCGGAGCCGTCGCCGTCGGCGGGACGGCCGGCATCACCCTGGGAACCCTGGTGCACCACAGCGGTTGGCCGCAGGTCCTGGCCATGACGACGGCCGCTCTGCTCGCCGCGGTCGCGGCGGCCGAAGGCCCCGTGGGGCAACTCGGCGGAGTCAAACTCATGCTGCTCACCGCCATCGGCGTCGGCATGAACGGCGCGGCCCCCGCCTGGCAGTCCGGTCTGCTGTTCCTGCTCGGGCTCGCCCCGATGGCCCTGCTGCTCCTTCCCGCCTTTCTCGCCCGGCCCGCCCGGATCGCCCCCGCCCGGATCGCCCCCGTCCGTCGCCTCGCCCGGGTCCGGCGCCCACGCGTCCCCTGGCTCGACGTCGCCCGCCTCACCGCCTGCGTCGGGACCGCGGCGCTGGTGGCGAACCTCGTGCACCCCGCCTACGCCCATTGGCTGCCGCTGACCGCCATCATGATCTGCCGCTTGGACAGGGCCGAACAGACCAGCCGTCTCAAGCACCGCGCGGCCGGGACGGCGCTGGGTGCCCTCATGGTCCTGGCGGTCGCCGCCGCGGCCCCGCACGGCTGGGAGCTGCTGCTGCTCGCCCTGGTGGTCGGCACGGTCCTCCCGGGCGCCACCGATGCCGCGTACACCTTCCACACCGGTCTGGTCACCGTCATCGTGCTCGTCCTCGCCGACCCCACCGTCGCCACGCCCCCCGTCGCGCTGCGGGCGCGCGTCGCGGACACCGCCGTCGCGGCCCTGATCGTGGCGCTGTTCACCATCGACTGGTGGTCACTCGGGCGCGGACGGCACGCCGCCGGACGAGGGGGCGGGCCGGCGGACGCCAACGCAGCGAACTGATCTCGATCAGCAGAAGAGGCCACGGTCGCTCCTGACCTGCACGAGTACCCGCTCGCGCCACGTAAAAGCACGTTTCCGGTCTGGAGCCCGGGGACTCGGTTCTGCACGAGATCGCTCGCCGCTGGCCCTCTTACCAGGACCCCGAAAACGGCGAGCGCCTGCACCGTGTCTCCGCGGTTCACGCCGAAGCCCAGGTGGGGCTCCATTGACCATCACTGGATGATCTTCACACAGTGGTATCCCCTGTCACCAGGGCAGGGGATACCACCGTGTTCAATTTCAGGACAGGGGTTCGTAGAACGGGCGGTCAGGCGCGAAGTTGCGAGAACACACCGTTACGTCCTCACCCCTGAGATAAGCCAGCAACCATTCGCTGAACGTCATCTCGTGGAGAGTCCAGGCCGGACTGTCAAGCTCCTGAACCAGAACGCGCCAGGGCGACGAGGGTTCATCTGGAACGCGAAGGAAAACCCATTCCCCCGTCGTGGCCGACGCCACCGGCATCAGCTCACCGGGGTTCGCCCCTACCGGACTGGGCAGGAACTCTGCCATGTCCTCCTCGCGCCAGAGGTCGAGATCCCCCCTGATGGTGTCTCCCAGACTGTGCAGAAGATGGCCGGCCGGGTGCTTCAGATACAACTGCCCGTTGATCTGGATTGAACCGTAGGCGTTCATGATCTCACGGAAGTCCGCAGGGAATTCGATACCGAATTCCCGCTCCATTTCGGTCCATGGCGCCGCATCCGACCAGTTGAACGGGGGATCACCCAACAGGGCTTGGATCTCTGAAAGCGCTGCCACCACTAGGCCCCTTCTAGCACGTCGACCCTTTACCGGTATTGGAGTTGATCGCAGTACACGAAAAACTGTTCACGATCCCCCCTGGGGTCCGTGTTCGGTCATTCCCACCTGAACGATTGTAGGGACGGCCGAATTAGTGCCACCGGAGGTCTTCTCCGTCTGGGTGTGGACCCCCCCGGAGGGCCAGTACGTGAAGCCGACCGCGTTGCCGTTGGCCTTGGTCTGCTGCAACTGCTGGCCACGGGCGGTGTACGTGTACCCGGTGACCTTCGGACTGGCGTCCGTGGCGGAGCCGCCGACCTTGACGGTCTTGACCAGTTCCCGCAGATCGTAGGTGTAGTCGGATCAGTCGGGCGTCATGGTGTCGTTGTCGCGTTTGGCCGCCGGTTCGAGTCGCCGGCGGGAGCCGCAATCAAGGGCTGGCGGTGTGAACCCCCCCCGTGACCTGCGGAGATTCGCTCATTGCGACCATGCCGGGACATCTTCCGAATACGCGCGTCGGCTGACGGGGCGGTCACACCTCTCCGGATTACTCTGTGGCGCGCAGGTTGGTGCCCTCGGCGGCCAAGCGGGCACATGTGAATGGCTTGCCGCCAGGGGGTTGGACCAAGAAGAGGCGAAGGGGCCAAGTGATGTTGTGGGGTTCGCGGACGGGGGGTTGTGCAAGGTCGGGTGAAACGCGGCGTCCGCCGCAACCCACCGGAGGGTGCGGCGGACGCCTCAAGCTGTCCGGCGTACGACAGTCAGCCGCCGAGGATGGCGTCCTCGACCTGTGCAGCGGCGTTGGCCTGGCCACGGGCGTTGGGGTGAACGAGGGCCCAGGTCAGGGGCTGGAGGCGCTGCAGGATGCCTTCCACCCACTTCTCCTGGGCGGGAGCGCACACGCTGTGGCCCTTGCTGGAGGTGTAGATGTCGACGTAACGGTCGCCGTGCGCGGCGGTGACCTGCTGGATGACGGCGTTGAGCGGCTCAAGAGCCGATTCCCGCAGCCAGTTCAGGTCCGCGTGGCGGATGGTGGAGAACTGCAGGAGGTTGCCGTACAGGCAGTTGGCGGGGGCGTCGGGGATGACCGTTGGATAGCCGACGGTGATGACCTTGGCGAAGGGGGCCTTCGCGTGGATCGCCGTCAGCATCTGGTCGTACTCGCGACGGACGGTCTCAAGGCGGGTTGGCATGCTCCCCTCGAAGTGGTCCTTGCAGGGGCTGGAGCCGACGGATCCCTGGGGACCTAGCTCGATGCACTTGCCGAGGAGTTCGCCGAAGCCGAGGCTGTTGCCGCCGACACCCACGGTGACCAGGTCGGTGGAGGGGGCCAGGGCGTCGATCTGCGGGGGGACGGGCGCGAAGGGGTAGTCGGGGTCGTGCTGGTCGATCACGCCGGGGATGTGCAGCTCGTAACCGGTCGGCGTCTGCTCTTCGCGGTAGACGTTGGCGATGGTCGCGCTGCCGCAGCTGACGTTGCGCAGGTGGACCAGCGAGCCCAGGTCCCGCCTGATGATCTCGGGGTAGGACTCGGTGGTGCGCTGGCAGCCGTCGCGGGGGTGCTCGAAGGTGTCGCCCGCCGCGGGGATGGCGCCGGCGCTGTAGGAGTCACCGAGCGCGACCCACTGCAAGCTGCCTGCTGCTGCGGCGGGGGCGGACGATGATGCGCTGGCGCCGAGCAGGCAGAGAGCCGCGGCTACTGCGGCTCCCGCCAGCTTCTTGCTGAATCGGGGCATGCTGAAATCTCCGTCAGGACACGGTGGTTGACAGGACAGCGGCCCCGGCGCCGGGTAGCCACACGGATACTAAGGGTACTGATCATGGAATCGGTGCAGGTCCGAATAGATCGTCTTTTCACACCGAATCGGTCAACCTTGTCACGCTGGCGAAGTCCGCCCACGCCGAGGCGCCGATCAGCAACACCAGCCACCGGTCACCCTGCTGTCGCGGGCGGGGACGATGTGGGGGAGTCCGGCAGCGACCTCGCCGCCAGGTGCTGGACGGTGGAGCGCCGGACATCGAGCACGGCGGTGTAGATGAGACGCTGTCGCCGAGTGAGGCCCCTCGGTCGGATCCTTCTGACGCAAGATCGCTCCTGCCAGGGGCCTTGCCGGTTGGTTCCGGACTTGGAGACAGCAGGGGCACGGAGACAACGGCGATCACAGCAAGTACATCGCCGACCGCTCCAATCAGCGGATCCGGAAAGTGCCTCCGGACGGTGTGATCACCACGATTGCCGGCAACGGTATTGCGGAATTCAGCGGCGATGGGGGGCGCTGCCGAGGCCGGACTCAACTTCCCGCATGCCGTTGCAGCAGACGATGCAGGCAACATCTACATTGCCGACGACGATAACCATCGGGTGCGGAAGGTTACTCCACACGGCGTCATCACCACCGTCGCAGGATGCGGTCGCGGCGAATACAGCGGTGACGGTGAGCCTGCCGCAGAGTGTGGCTGTCGACAATGACGGCGTCCTGTGGATTGTCGATTACGAAAACTCGCGAGTGCGGAGGGTCGGAAAGGACGGCATCATCGCCACCGTCGCGGGCACCGGAGCCGGTGGTTTCGGTGGTGACGGCGGACCTGCCATCGGAGCGGAGTTCGACCAGCCCCTGGCGATCGCGGGGTGTGCGACGGGGGAGCTCTGTGCCTCCGACTTCGGTAACCACGCTCGGTCCCCGGTCCCGGCCGGCCTCCCCCACCATCGCGGCCACTCGGTCCGGCCCCGGCGGCGGACGGTCCGCCGGTACGGGGCACGCCTCCGCCAGGCCCTGGGCGGCCACCCCCACGCCAGTGCCGTGCCGCCTCCGGTCGGATGGTCCGGCCTGTGCGATGGCCCGCCCCTGGTCCTCCCGTGACGGACTGGAGCGGCGCCTCAGACGGACCAGTGCGAACACGGAAATTCTTTGCTCCGGCCTGAACTCCCCGGAGCACGGTCGCCTCTGGCGGCCCAGCAGTGGCCCGGTGGTGGCTCGCAGGTGGCGCGCGACTGGCTCGCACACGAGACAACCTGCGCAACCGCGAAACCACGGTGAGGAGAAGTGCGTGCGCCACCCTGAGCCCATCGAACACATGCCAGGCGATAGCAAAGCCCGGCCGGAGATTCCCTATTACTTCACGTCAGCACGAGCACGGCCTTACCCCTCAGCCCCGGGTGCCATCCAGCCCTGCCGCACTCCGCCGCCCATAACGCTCGCCCCCTCCGGCGACCATGTGGCTCCCTGGCCCGGACGACTCCAGCACCGTTCCCATCCCGGGTGCGGTCCTGCCCGCCTGGGCCATCGACAAGATCCGCACCCGGGAACTCCGTGCACGGACAGGTCCGCTCCACGCGCGAGACCGGCGAACGCGGCGTCGTCAAGACGGACTACCGCTACAGCCACGACCCCTCCAACCTCGCCCACGTCTCCACCGACCGGCTCCTGGACGCCTTCACCGAAATCCTCACCCAGTGCCGGCACGTCCTGCGCCCCGGCGGCACCGTAGTCGTCACCACCCGCCCCTGGCGTGAACGTGGCGAACTCATCGGCCTTCCCGCCGCCGTCCTCGCCGCCGGCCAGGCCGCCGGACTCACCCCCACCGAACGCTGCGCCACCCACCTCGCCGGCATCCGCGCCGGCCGCCTGATGACCCGCCCCTCGTTCTTCCAGATGAAGAACGTCCGCGACGCCCGCCGCCAGGGCATCCCCCTCGCGTCATCCAGCACGAGGACGTACTCGTCTTCGCCCGCCCGGGACAACCCGCCGCACCCGCTGCGACGCCGCCACCCTGCCGGGACGCATCGGCGTGCGCGGCCAGAACCCCCGCGACGCCGGCCGGTACCGGGGCCGTCCGCTCCCGCACCTGCGCCCGGAGGGGCGGCCGTGCAGCGGTTGAACGGCACTGTGCATGCGGTGGATGACGGGTGGCGGACTGATCTGAGCCGAGATGAGGTCGCGATCGTCTTGGCGAGTCGGAATCACATCGTCTCGCGGAATTCCTGTGGCCTCCAGCCACGGGGGGCTCGCCTCCCGACCACTGTGACGATGCGGTTCCGTCTCGTGGAGGCATTCGATATGGGGGTATTCCAGTTGTACACGGCGTCCCGGTATGCCGTGCAGCCGATCAGAGCTCCGCAGGCGGATCTGGCCCGGCAGAGGGCAGATCGGAATGTCGTATGCAGACTGCGCCTGGTGACAGTCGAACATAATTATCGGAACGGTGTCGTTTCGCGCTACCGCTTCCCGGCCGTGCAGATCGTGAGTGAAGGCGGGTTGGAGCCGCTCGCCGAGTCTCGCTAACGTGGTGCATTGAGTTCAATCGCCGGGCAGCGGTCCATCACCATGTCGAGGCCGGCCGCGCGGGTGCGGTCGTACGCGGCCTTGTCGATCACCCCGAGCTGGAACCAGACGGCCCGCGCGCCCTTCGCGACCGCCTCGTCGGCGACCTGACCGGCGAGATCGCTGTTCACGAACACGTCGACGACGTCGACCTCGAACGGGATGTCCGAGAGAGCGGCGTACCCCTGTTCACCGTGGACCGTCTCCGCCTTGGGATGCACCGGGACCACACGCTTGCCGAACCGTCGCAGCACCTCGGCCACCCGGTAGGCCGCGCGTCCCTGGTTGTTCGACAGGCCGACGACGGCCCAGGTGTCGCCCAGCTCGGTCAGGATCCTGTGGATCGTCTCTTCGTCGCCGTACACGGACGCGGCCTCCTCGGACATGGCACCGGACTGTCCTCGGGGCAACAGCGCCCGCCGGACGGTGATTCCCCGCGCGGTACGCGTACCCGGCGCACGACGGGCCGCCTGTCGCATGCGTCCGCACGGTGTCCGGTTTCGGTGCCAATTCCTGCGTCCGGCGCCCCGTCCGCCTACGCTCGCCCCGTGCTGCGCATCATCGACGCCCGAACCGGCCGGCCCGTCCACGCCGCTCCGGCCCGCCGGGGCCTGACCCGGGTCGAAGCCCACGCGTCCGGCTCCGACACCTCCGACCTGCGCGTGCTGCTCGTCGCCGATCTGCTGATCCGCGCCCTGGAACTCGGCGGTACGCCCGTGTGGTCGTTGCTCACCGGCGGCCACCGCGAGGCCGAACTGCGGGCCGCGGCCACGGCCCTCGGCATACGCCCCTTCGAGGAGGGCCACGGCCTCGCCGCCGGCCTCGGCGAGGCACAGGTCGTGCACGTCGTCGCGGCCGACGGGGCGCTGCCCGCGAGCGGGGTCGTCGTCGGCGTCGCCCCCGCGCTCGGCGCCGACAGCGCCCGGAAGGCCCCCACGGCGCGTGGCGTCGAGGGGTCCGGCGCCGCGCCGCCCGACCGGGACGCCGAACCCGCCGTGCTCCGCCTCGCCCTGCTCGCCACCCGGAGGGACGCACCCGTGCGTGTCGACCCCGGCGCCCTCGACCAGGCCGGCCGGACGCTCGCCCACTGGCGGCGGGCCGTCGCCCGGTGGGCCCGACAGCCGTCCCGGCCGGTCCCCGACGAGGTACGCGGGCGGCTGCGCGCCGCCTGGGAGGACAATCTTGATGTGACCGAGGTACTGAACGTCCTGAACACCGTGGCGGAGGTCGCCGACGTGCCGGACGGCGCCCGTTTCGAGACGTACGCCTACGCCGACCGGCTGCTCGGCCTCGACCTCGTCCGCGACATCGGGAGCCCCGCGTGAGAGCCCGCGCGGGCGTCGGCCCGCATCGCCGCCTGATCGTGCTCAGACACGCCAAGTCCGCCTGGCCGGAGGACATCGCCGACCACGAGCGCCCCCTCGCGTCCCGCGGCCGACGTGACGCACCCGCCGCGGGCCGCGCCCTCGCCGAGGCCGACTGCCTGCCCGACCTCGCTCTGTGCTCCACCGCGCTGCGCGCCCGGCACACCTGGGAACTGGCCTCCGCCCAGTGGGGCACCCCGCCGCCGGCCCGGTTCGACCCGCGGCTGTACGCGGCCGGCACACCGGACCTGTTGCGCGTCGTGCACGAGGTGCCGCCCGAGGTCGAGACGCTGCTGCTGGTCGGGCACAACCCCGGACTGGCGGACCTGGTCCTCGACCTGGCCGGGGACGGCCTGGACGACACCCTGGCCGTGGTCCGGGCGAAGTTCCCGACCTCGGCCATCGCGGTGCTTGCCTGGCACGGCACCGGCTGGCAGGCGCTCGCCCCCGGCACCGCCCTGCTGACCTCGGTGACCGTGCCGCGCGGAAAGCCGCAGGGCAAGTCCGGCGGAAGGCCGCAGGGCAAGTCCGGCGGATAGCCGCGGGGCAGGGCCGGCGGACAGGCGCGGGGCAGGGCCGGCGGAACCGCGGGCCCGGACCGGCCCGACGGCAGGGGGAAGCCGGAGCGGCCCCGGGGCTCACGCCACGTGCACCCACGGCCGCCGCCGCGGATCCGGCTCCGCGCGGCGCAGCACCTCACGGGTGACCGGCGCGTCCTCGCCCTCGCCGAACACCAGGAAGCGGATGAGGAAACCGAACGGACTGCCCTCCGTCCAGCTGAAGTAGACGTGCGGGACCTCGCCGGTGCGGTCGCGCAGCGCCAGCAGCACGGCCGCGATGGTGTTGGGCACCGTCGGCCCCGTCGCCCGCAGCCTGCGCACCCCGAACCGCTCGTCGCCGTGCACGGTCACATCGGTGCTGAACTCCGAGGAGTCCGCCACCGTCACCTCCAGGAACAGCACCGGCGCGCCCTTCGGGATGAGCGTGCGCCGGCGCTGCGCGTGTTCCTTGGAGTGGTACTCCCGGCTGCTGCGCTCATCGGGATAGTTCGCGATCAGCCGCAGCGGACCGGCGCGGGCGGCCTCGTCGACGAGCCGCCGTGCCGTGTCGTCCAGGTCCACGTCGCCCGCGCGCAGTTCGAAGGACCGGTGTACCCGGGAGAAGAACGACGTGACCAGGATCGCCACGATGAAAATGGCCGCGATCTTGATGCCGTCGGGCCGCTCCAGGACGTTCGTCACGAGCGTGTACGCGAACACGACGGTGATCGCCCCGAAGCCGACGGTGGCGCCGCGACGGCCACGCGCGCGTACGGCGACGGTGGAGGCGAACGCCGCCGACAGCATCAGCACCAGCACCCCGGTCGCGTACGCCCCGCTCTGCCGGTCGACGTTCGCGCGGAACCACAGGGTGATGAGGACGGCGGCCACCATGAAGACGAGGACCAGCGGACGCACCGCCCGGGTCCACTCCGGCGCCATGCCGTAGCGCGGCAGATAGCGCGGGACGAGGTTCAGCAGTCCGGCGAGCGCCGACGCCCCCGCGAACCACAGGATCGTGATGGTCGACAGGTCGTACACCGTGCCGAAGCCCTGGCCCAACTGGACGTGGGCCAGATAGGCGAGCGCGCGGCCGTTGGCCGGGCCGCCGCTTTGGAAGTCCGCCTGCGGGATGAGGAGCGTCGTCGCCAGGCTGGACAGCAGCAGGAAGCAGCTCATGATCAGCGCGGCGGTGGTGAGCAGCTTGCGGGTGCGGCGGACACGGCCGGCCGGGTTCTCGTAGGTGTCCGTCGGGTCGCCCTTGATCTGCGGCATCACCGCGACACCGGTCTCGAAGCCGGACATGCCGAGCGCCAGTTTCGGGAACACGACGAGCGCCACGCCGATCATCGCCAGGGGAGAGGCGTGCTGCGCCGTCAGCGCGGTGGTCCAGTCGCCGATGTGCGCCGGGTGGGTGAGGACCTCCTGGGCGCAGACCGCGAGCACGATGACGTTGAGCCCCAGGTAGATGCCGACCAGCGGCACCGCGACGCCGATGGCCTCCCGGAAGCCCTTCAGGAAGACCGCGCCGAGCAGACCGATCAGCACCAGGGTGATCCAGAGGTTCCCGCCCTTCAGCCAGTGCGGCGCGTACGGGTTCTCCACCACGTGGGCGGTGGCGTCCGCGGACGACAGGGTGATCGTGATCATGAAGTCGGTGGCCGCGAAGCCCAGCAGCACCAGGACCAGGATCTTCCCGGTCCACCAGGGCAGCAGCCGTTCCAGCATGGCGATCGAACCCGAGCCGTACGGGCTCTCGTGGGCGACCCTGCGATAGACCGGCAGCGCGCCGAGCAGGGTCAGCGCGATCAGCACGACGGTGGCCAACGGGGAGAGCAGGCCGGCCGCGAGGGCGGCGATGCCCGGCTGGTAGCCCAGCGTCGAGAAGTAGTCCACCCCGGTGAGGCACATCACCCGCCACCACGAGTGGCCCTCCTGGCCGGGCCGGGGCGTGCGGTGCGGCCCGGGGTGCCGCGCGGGCTGCTCGTTCAGCCCCTTCAGCAGCCACCCCCGGCAGCGGTCGTGGAGGGCCGTGCTGCGCACCGGGGTGCCGGTCATCGGTCTCCTCCTGCCTGCTCGGGCTCACTACGGCCGCCTGGGCGGGACGTCCGGCCGGCGGGCGGCGGCGTCCACCACATCGTGACCCGCCCCTTGGCCCCGGGCGACCGCTGATGCCCGCGTGGCCCCGTGGACCGGGGGCTGCCGCGGACGCCCGCATGGCACCATGGGCCGCGGGCTGGAGCGGACGCCCGCACGGCCCCGTGCAGCCAGGGCGACCGCAGCAGGCCGCACGTCCGCACCGCTCCGCGGGCCGGGGCGGCCACGGCCGTTCGTAGCGCCCCTCGGGCCGGGACCGCCGCGGGCGTCCGCATAGGCTGGCCGGATGCAGGACGAGTACCGCACCGTCCCCCGCGCGGGCGTGCACGAGACCGAGGTCAACCGCTCCCGCTTCCTGTGCGCGCTCGCCCCGGCCGCCACCGAGCAGGAGGCCCAGGAGTTCGTCGCCGCGGTCCGCACGGAGCACGCCGACGCCACCCACAACTGCTGGGCGTACGTCATCGGCGCCGACGCGTCCGTCCAGAAGGCGAGCGACGACGGCGAACCGGGTGGCACCGCGGGCGTCCCGATGCTCCAGATGCTGCTGCGCCGCGACATGCGGTACGTCGTCGCCGTCGTCACCCGCTACTACGGCGGCGTCAAACTGGGCGCGGGCGGCCTCATCAGGGCGTACGGCGGAGCCGTCGGCGAGGCCCTGGACGCGCTGGGCACCGTCACCCGGCGCCGGTTCCGGCTGGCCACCGTGACCGTCGACCACCAGCGCGCGGGCAAGGTGCAGAACGACCTGCGCGCGACCGGCCGTACGGTGCGCGACGTCCACTACGCGGAGGCGGTCACCATCGAGATCGGCCTGCCGGACGCGGACGTGGCCGCCTTCCGTGCCTGGCTGGCCGACATCACGGCCGGGACCGCCCGGTTCGAGACGGGCGGCGAGTCCTACGGGGACGCGTGACATCCATGATCTTCGCGGCTAATCGGGCATAACGGTACGCTGGTGTGCGGCTGGTGACGACCCGGTACGGGAGTAACCGCCGGTGATGTCGGACCCGGCCGTTAGTCTCGGGGATCATGAGACTCCTGCACACCTCCGACTGGCACCTCGGCCGGGCGTTCCACCGGGTGGACATGCTCGGCGCCCAGGCCGAGTTCATCGGACACCTCGTCGCCACCGTGCGCGAACACGAGGTGGACGCGGTGGTCGTGGCGGGAGACGTGTACGACCGGGCGGTGCCCCCGCTCGCCGCGGTCGAACTGTTCGACGACGCGCTGCACCGGCTCGCGGACCTCGGCGTGCCCACGGTGATGATCTCCGGCAACCACGACTCGGCCCGCCGGCTAGGGGTCGGCGCCGGACTCCTCGACCGCGCGGGCGTCCACCTGCGCACCGACCCGGCCGGCTGCGGCACCCCGGTCGTGCTCGCCGACACCTTCGGGGACGTCGCCTTCTACGGCCTGCCCTACCTGGAACCCGCCCTGGTGAAGGACGCGTTCGGGGTGGGCCGCGCGGGCCACGAGAGCGTGCTCGGCGCTGCCATGGACCGGGTGCGCGCCGACCTCGCCGCCCGGCCGCCCGGCACCCGCTCCGTCGTCCTCGCGCACGCCTTCGTCACCGGCGGCGAGGCCAGCGACAGCGAACGGGACATCACCGTCGGCGGGGTGGCCGCCGTCCCGGCCGGAGTCTTCGACGGCGTCGACTATGTGGCGCTCGGCCATCTCCACGGCTGCCAGACCCTCACCCCGCGGGTGCGCTACTCGGGCTCCCCGCTGGCCTACTCCTTCTCCGAGGCCGCCCACCGCAAGAGCATGTGGCTGGTCGACCTCGGCGCCGACGGCTCGGTCGCCGCCGAGCGCGTCGACTGCCCGGTGCCGCGCCCGCTGGCCCGGATCCGGGGCACCCTGGAGGACCTGCTCGCCGACCCGGCCCTCACCGCCTGCGAGGCCGCCTGGGTCGAGGCCACGCTCACCGACCCGGTGCGCCCCGCCGACCCCATGGCCCGGCTCACCGTCCGCTTCCCGCACACGCTCAGCCTCGTCTTCGCCCCGGACCGGACCCCGGACGACGTCGACACGACGTACGCCGGCCGCCTCGTCGGCCGTGGCGACCAGCAGATCGCGCAGGACTTCGTGGCCCATGTGCGCGGCGCCGCACCTGACGAGCGGGAGCGGGCCGTGCTGCGGGACGCGTTCGACGCCGTGCGCGCCGAGGAGGCACTGCGGGCGGACGGGGCGCGCACGGACGCGATCCGCGAGGACACGACGGTGCGTGAGGACATGACGGTGCGCGCGGACATGACGGTGCGCGAGGTGGCGCGATGAGACTGCACCGGCTCGACGTCACCGCCTTCGGCCCGTTCGGCGGCTCCCAGAGTGTCGACTTCGACGAACTGTCCGCGGCCGGGCTCTTCCTGCTGCACGGACCGACCGGCGCCGGCAAGACCTCCGTCCTGGACGCCGTGTGCTACGCGCTGTACGGCTCCGTGCCGGGCGCCCGGCAGAGCGGCCAGGGCCTCTCCCTGCGCAGCGACCACGCCGACCCCGGCATCCGCACCGAGGTCCGGCTCGAACTGACCGTCGCCGGACGGCGCTTGGAGGTCACCCGGCAACCGCCCTGGGAGCGGCCCAAGAAGCGCGGGTCGGGCACCACGCTCGACAAGGCCCAGACCTGGCTGCGCGGCTACGACCCGGTGGCGGGTGCCTGGCGGGACCTCAGCCGTTCGCACCAGGAGATCGGCGAGGAGATCACCCAGCTGCTCGGCATGAGCCGGGAACAGTTCTGCCAGGTCGTCCTGTTGCCGCAGGGCGACTTCGCCCGCTTCCTGCGCGCCGACGCCGAGGCCCGGGGGCGGCTGCTGGGCCGCCTCTTCGACACCCGGCGCTTCGCCGACGTCGAAAAACGCCTCGCCGAGCGGCGCCGGGCCACCGAGGCCCGGGTGCGCGAGGGCGACGCGGCGCTCCTCGCCGACGCGCACCGCATGCAGCAGGAGGCGGGCGCGGCCATGGAGCTGCCCGAACTCACCCCCGGCGAGCCGGGCCTGGCCGCGGCCGTCCTGGGTGCCGCCGCCGTCGCGCGCAGCACCGCCCGCGAACGGCTCACCGTCGCCCACAGCCGGCTCACCGCCGCCGAGTCCGCCCACGCCACCTCCGACCGCGCCCTGGCCGACGCACGCGAACTCGCCCGGCTCCAGGACAGGTTCGCCGAGGGCCGACGGCGCGCCGCGGTCCTGGAGGAGCGGGCCGTTGCCCACCGCGAGGTACAGATCCGCATGGAGCGGGGCCGCAAGGCGGAGACCGTGGCGCCCGCCCTGGAGCTGCGGGAGGCCGCCGAGGCCGAGCACCGGCGGGCCGCCGCCGCCGAGGTCCGGGCGCGCGGGCTGCTGCCGGAGACCTTCGCGGACGCCGGCGCCGGCGGGCTCGCCGCCGCCGCGCGCCGGGCCGCCGAGGAACTGGGCGGGCTTCAGTCGGCCCGCCGCGCCGAGCAGCGGCTCGCCGACCTCGTCGCCGAGCGCGCCGGCCTGGACCGTCAGGAACGGGCCGACGAGGACGTCCTGCGGGACACCGGGAGCTGGCTGGCCGGCTGGGACACCGCCCGCGCCGGACTCCAGGCCCGGCTGGAGTCCGCCCAGGACGCGGCCACCCGCGCCGAACACCTCGCCGTGCGGCGCGAACCGGCCGGGCGCCGGCTCGACGCCGCCCGGCTGCGCGACCAGTTGGCGGAGGACACGGAAGCGGCCCAGGCACAGGTGCTCGCCTCCCGGACGGCCGCCCTGGCGGCCCGCGCCCACTGGCTCGACCTCAAGGAACAGCGGCTGAACGGCATCGCCGCCGAACTCGCCACGCACCTCACCGACGGCGAACCGTGCGCCGTCTGCGGTGCCACCGAACACCCCGCGCCCGCCCGCAGAGCCGTCGGGCACGTCGACCGCGAGGCGGAGGAGCGCGCGCTCGCGGCCCACCGGAGCGCCGACGAACAGCGCGCCGAGGACGAACGCCGACTGGGCCTCGTACGGGAGGCGCTGGCCGCCGCGACCGCCGAGGCCGGCGACACCCCGACGGAACGACTCGCCGCCGAGGCGGACGAGCTGGAGCAGGCGTACGCGCAGGCCCGGCGGGACGCGTCCGGGCTGCACGCGGCCCGCGAGGAGCTGCGGCGCGCCGAGCAGGAGCGCGAGCGCCGCCTGGCCGACCGGCAGCAGGCCGAGGTCAGGGCCGCCTCCCGGCTCACCCGACGGGACACCCTCGACCGGGAACGCGCCGTCCTGGACGCGGAGTTGACGCAGGCCCGGGGCAGTGCCGCCAGTGTGACGGCCCGCGCCGGGCAACTGGAGCGGCAGGCGGCGCTGCTCACCGACGCCGCCGACGCCACCCGCGCCGCCGAGGACGGCGCCCGGCGGCTCAAGGACGCCGACGCCCGGCTGGCCGACGCCGCCTACCGCGCGGGCTTCGACACCCCGCGGGCCGCCGCTGCCGCCCTGCTCGACGACGCGGCCCACCGCGCACTCCAACGCCGCCTGGACGCCCGGCAGTCCGAGGAAGCCGCCGTACGCGCGATCCTCGCCGAACCGGACACGGCCGCCGCGGCCCAGCGACCGCCCGCCGACCTCGAAGCGGCCGAACGGGCCGCGGCCGGGGCGGCCGGACGGCTGCGCGAGGCCGCGTCCGCACGTGACGCGGCGGCCCGCTGCTGCACCGAACTCGACCGGCTCTCCGCCCGCGCCGCCGACGGCGTACGCGGGCTCGCCCCGCTGCGCGAGGAGTACGACCGGGTGGCCCGGCTCGCCGCCCTCACCGCCGGCACCTCCGCCGACAACGAGCGCCGGATGCGCCTGGAGTCGTACGTGCTGGCTGCCCGCCTGGAGCAGGTCGCCGCGGCCGCGACGGTACGGCTGCTGAGGATGTCCTCCGGCCGCTACACGCTGGTCCACTCGGACGACCGCACCGGGCGCGGCCGCAGCGGGCTCGGCCTGCACGTCGTCGACGCCTGGACCGGCCGCGAGCGGGACACGGCGACCCTGTCCGGCGGCGAGACGTTCTTCGCCTCCCTCGCGCTGGCCCTCGGCCTGGCGGACGTCGTCACCGACGAGGCGGGCGGCGCCGGGCTGGACACCCTCTTCATCGACGAGGGTTTCGGCAGCCTCGACGACCAGACCCTGGACGAGGTCCTGGACGTGCTCGACTCCCTGCGCGAACGGGACCGCAGCGTCGGCATCGTCAGCCATGTCGCCGATCTGCGCCGCCGTGTCCACGCCCAACTGGAGGTGGTGAAGGGCCGATCGGGTTCGGTGCTGCGGCAGCGGGCGGCCGGATGACCGGCCGAACCCCGCCGACCGGCCCGGCGGGTCAGCGGGTCGGTGGGCCGGCGGACGGACGAAGGCAGGTCAGTGAATCGGCTTGATCGCTTTCCGTGTAGGTTCTGCCCATGGCGCGATACGCGGATCCAGGCACGGTGGAGTGGGTGGAGTCGGGCGGCGGCCCGCTGATCGTGGTTCCCGAGGCGGTGCTGCCGTTCTGGGCCGGGGCCGACGGTGAGGATCTCGCCACGGACTACGACCGGGCGTGCGAGGTCGACGGGTACGTCGGTCTGCTCCCGGTCGGGGACAGCGCGGCCCTCGTGCTCGGCGACGAACCGGCCTCCACCTCGTTCCTGCCGGACCACGGCATCTTCGTACGGTGGAGCGCCGCGGGCTCCGAGGACGAACTGCTCGCGGGTGTGCCCGCCGCGCTGGACGGGGCCGTGTGGCAGGACGAGGTCAGCTGGCAGGTGCCCGGCCCGGTCGTCCTGTTCGACTCGGCCTGGCCCGGCACCGCGACCGACCGCACCGAACACCTGCGCGTGCCGCTGGAGCCGGGCCGGTACACGGTGCGCGCGGCGCACGCCCAGCCGGGACCGGAGACCTGGCTCGGCCTGGTCCAGCTCCGGCGGCTGCCGGACTGAACGGGTGGCCCGCCGGCCGGGTGGTGCCGCGACGCGGCCGTGCGCACCACCGGCCGGGCGGGCCCGAGCGCGGGCGTGCCCCGGGCCCGTCCAGGGCGCCGGCCCCCGACCGGGAGCCGAACCGGGAGCCGAACCGAGCCAGGACCCGTCCTGGACAGGGATCCGTCCTGGACAGGGATCCGTCCCGAACTGGGAGCCGTCCCGTGCCGGGAGTCGGCCCGCGCCCTCCCGGTCAGAGCGCGGACAGCTCGTCCACCAGGTCGTCCAGACCCAGTGAGCCCTGGGACAGGGCCGCCATGTGCCAGACCTTGAGGTCGAAGGCGTCGCCGTGCCGCTTGCGCGCGTTCTCCCGGCCCAGCAGCCAGGCCCGCTCGCCGAGCTTGTAGCCGATCGCCTGACCCGGAATGGTCAGATAGCGGGTCAGCTCGCTCTCCACGAAGTCGGCCGGCCGGCTGCTGTGCGCGCCGAAGAACTCCTCGGCCAGCTCCGGCGTCCACCGCTCACCCGGGTGGAACGGCGAGTCCGCCGGGATCTCCAGCTCCAGGTGCATGCCGATGTCGACGATCACCCGGGCGGCGCGCATCATCTGCGCGTCCAGGTAGCCGAGGCGGTGCTCCGGGTCGGTCAGATAGCCCAGCTCGTCCATGAGGCGCTCGGCGTACAGCGCCCAGCCCTCCGCGTTGGCGCTGACACCGCCGAGCGTCGCCTGGTACCGGGAGAGGTTCTCGGCCACGTGCGCCCACTGCGCGAGCTGGAGGTGATGGCCCGGCACGCCCTCGTGGTACCAGGTCGACACCAGGTCGTACTCCGGGAACCGGGTCTGCCCCATGGTCGGCAGCCAGGTACGGCCGGGACGCGAGAAGTCCTCCGACGGGGACGTGTAGTACGGCGCCGCCGCACCGCCGGGCGGGGCGATACGGGCCTCCACCTTCCGCACCCGCTCGGCGAGTTCGAAGTGCGTGCCGTCCAGCTCCTCGATCGCCCGGTCCATCAGGTCCTGCAACCAGACGCGCACCTCCTCGACGCCCTCGATGTGCGCGCCGTGCTCGTCGAGGTGGGCGAGCGCCACCCACGGCGTCTCGGCACCGGGCAGGATCCTCTCCGCCTCCTGCCGCATCTCGCCCAGGATGCGGTGGTACTCGGCCCAGCCGTACGCGTACGCCTCGTCCAGGTCCAGGTCCGTGCCGTTGAAGTAGCGCGACCAGCGTGCGTACCGCTCACGGCCCACGGTGTTCGGGGTGCCCTCGACGGCCGGCGCGTACACGTCCCGCACCCAGTCCCGCAGCCCGACGACGGCCGCGGTCGCCGCGCGGGCCGCCTCGTCCAGCTCGGCCCGCAGCGCCTCGGGTCCGGCCGAGGCGAAGTCCTCGAACCAGCCGCGCCCCTTGCCGTCAGGGTCCGACCACTCGGTCAGCTGCTCGATGAAGGTGGCGGTCGGGCGGGGCGCCGCGTACAGCTTCCGCTCCAGGCCGAGCGCCAGCGACTCGCGGTAGCCCGCGAGCGCGGCCGGAACCGCGCGCAGCCGCTCGGCGACCGCCGCCCAGTCCTCCTCCGTCTGGGTGGGCGTCACGGTGAACACGTCGCGCACGGCGTGTCCCGGCGTGTGCATGTTGCCGACCGCGCGCAGGTGCTCGTCGGCGTCGTGCACCGCGAGTTCGGCGGTGAGCCGCTCGCGCAGCAGACGCGCGCAGCGGCGCTCCACGGCGCTGTCCGCCCCGGGCCGCCGCTCGGCCTCCGCGAGCGCGGTGAGGGTGTTCCGCGCCAGCTCCGCCAGGGCCGCCTGGCCCGCGGGTGAGAAGTCCGGCAGCCGGCTCGAACTCTCCTTCACACCGAGGTAGGTACCGGTGACCGGGTCCAGGGCGACGAACGCGTCGACGTAGGCGTCGGCCACCTCACGGGGCAGTGGGCTCTTGGTTTCAGACATGCTGTCCATCCTGATACGGCGACGATGTCCGCGTCACCCTGTACGAGGTGATCTTCACCCCGATTCAGCTCAGGGCGTGCCGGATCGGCGGCGGGTGCGACGGGACGCCCCGCGCGACGCTCAGTCCCGGTCGGCCGGCCCGCCGAACCGCTCCGGGAGGCAGTCGTACGGCGGGCGCGAGACGACCGGGGTGGCGTCCAGGCGGGCCGTGACGACCAGCGTGCCGGCCTCGACCTGGTGGTCGAGGGGCAGACCGAGGCCACGCATCGTGGCGAGCATGCCGGTGTTGGACGCCTGCGTCACGGCGTACACGCTGTCGCAGCCCGCCTCGACGGCCAGCGCCACCAGGCGGCCGAGGAGCTTGCCGCCGATGCCGCGCCGCTGCCACTCGTCCTCGACGAGCAGCGCGACCTCCGTCTCGTCGCCGTCCCACAGCAGGTGGCCGAGAGCGACGAGGCGGCCCGACGCGGTCCGCACGGCCAGCGTCCGCCCGAAGCGCGGGCTGAGCAGATGGTCGAGGTAGCGGTCCGCGTCCCGGACCGGACCGTGATAGCGCAGGCCGAGCGTCCGTGCCGAGCAGCGCGCGTGCATCGCCTTCGCCGCCTCCAGGTCGCCCGCGTCGGCCCGGCACACGGTGATCGCGGTGTCCTCCGCCGGGGTCAGCAGGTCCTGGCTGTCCGGGATCCGCGGGCCGAGCCGCGCGTCCAGCTCCACCAGCGCCCGGGCCCGCGCGAACTCGGTCGGCGTGAACGGCAGATGGGGCCGCTCCACGGTGATCACTCCGCCCTCGGGCGCCGGCAGCCGTATCACCGTGTCCTCCAGCGCCGCCTCGGCCGACTCCGCCGCTCCCGGGCCGCCGCGGGGCGCCGCGGCGGGCAGCGAGCGCACGGAGCACCGGCCCAGCAACTGCCGGAGCGCCAGCGGGAGTTCCGCCGCGTCCTGGGCGGTGCGGGCGGCGAGGCCGAGGACCCGGGTCGGCGCGTCCACGAGATCGTGCGCGTCGGCCCGCTCGATCCAGGTGTGCGCACCCCCGGCCAGGGAGACCGCCCGGGTGATCTCGGCTGCCGCGAGGCCGGCCGGGGAACGCAGCAGGAACTCGTCGACCGTGCCCTCGGCCAGCGGATGCGTCTGCAGGCTCAGGATGTCGATCCTGCGGCCCGCGAGGGCCGCGCAGAGCGCGGCCAGTGAGCCCGGCTCGTCCTGCACCGTCGTCCGCATCCGCCACAGCGCGCTCGCCCCGCCCCCGGCCGCGCCTGTCGCCCCGGGCTGCTCGGACGGCCCGGTCCGCCGCGCCCCGGCGGGCGGCCGGGCGCCGGTATGGCTCGCCGGAGGGGCGTGTCCATGGCGCCGCGCCCACCAGGTGTGGAACGCCGCCGTGGCGATCAGCGCGGCGGCGGCGATCACCAGCAGCGCCGGGCCGTCGGGCCCGTGCCCGACCAGGTTGGCCACCACGTCCGCCACGGCGACGGCCGTGAAGAGGGCGGCGAGTTCGACGACGTCCCGTCGCCAGTGGTGCACGGCGCGTCCGCGCTTCGCACCCGTCACATCCGACATGTCTCCAGTCATGCACCCACTGTGAAGGAGTGGTGTTGCGTGATCACGAACGGTCTGTGACTGATAGGTAAAGCATGCTTCTGTCCCTTTTGCTGCTTTTTGATCATCCTTGTGGTTGCCATGGATCTCTCCAGCGGCGGTGCCCGCGCACGCCCCGGCGGGTCGCCGGCCCGGTCGTCCACCCGCCCGGCCCCGCGCAGCCGCCGTCCGCCCGTCCCGCACCGCCGCGCTGCGGGCCGACGGGTGGTATGCGATCGCCCGCCGCCGCAGCGGTCCGAAACGGTGTCGGACGACGGCCTGAGGAGACGTCAGGGAGCGAGGGCGGAGCCCCATGAGCCGTTGCCGCAACCCGGCGAAAACGATTCTCCGGGCGGTGAGTTGGCGGATGCGGGCGAGCTGTGCCGCGCACCGGGGGATGACGCCGGTGCGCGGCACGCCTTCGAGGGTACGGGAGTCGGCCGCCCGGTGGGTTCCGCCGCGCCTACTGGCCGACGCGGCCCGGCTGCAGCCGCTGGGTGAACAACACCGTGCCGTCCTGTTCGTGCAGACGCACCGTCAGTTCCCCGCTGTCGCCGTCGATGTCGACCTGGCCGAAGAACTGGTAGCCACCGGCGGGGGAGACGTTCGACTCGGTCGGCGCCTTCACGAACACCCGCTCCGGACCGAAGGTCGCGTCGAGCGCGCTGGCCGGGAAGGCGCCCGCGTTGAGCGGACCGGAGACGAACTCCCAGAACGGCTCGAAGTCGGTGAAGGCGGCCCGCGACGGCTGGTAGTGCTGGGCCGAGGTGTGGTGCACGTCGGCGGTCAGCCACACCGTCCCGGTGATCCGCCGGTGCTTGACGTACCGCAGCAGCTCGGCGATCTGCAGCTCACGCCCCAGCGGAGCGCCCGGGTCGCCCTGCGCCACCGCCTCGATGTTCGGCCGGCCCTCGGTCGCGTCCGGCACGACCAGGCCGAGCGGCATGTCGGAGGCGATCACCTTCCACACCGCGCGCGACCTGGACAGCTCCCGCTTGAGCCACTCCAGCTGCTCGCGGCCGAGGATGCCCCGCGGATCGACGGTCTGGTCGTCGGGGGAGTTGGCGTTGCGGTAGGTCCGCATGTCCAGGACGAACACGTCGAGCAGTGGACCGTACCGCACCACCCGGTGGACGCGGCCCTCCTCGGCGCCCGGCCGCAGCGTCGGGATCGGGAAGTACTCGTTGAAGGCCCGCCGGGCGCGCGCCGCCAGCACGTCGACGCTCTTCTCGGTGTACCGGGCGTCCGAGTCGGCGATCACCTGACCCGGGTACCAGTTGTTGCGCACCTCGTGGTCGTCCCACTGGATGATCGACGGGACCTGCGCGTTGAACCGTTTCAGGTGCTCGTCCAGCAGGTTGTAGCGGAAGTTGCCGCGGAACTCCGCCAGCGTCTCGGCGACCTTGGACTTCTCCTCGGTGGTGATGTTCCGCCAGGTCCGCCCGTCCGGCAGGGCCTGGGTGGCGGTGATCGGGCCGTCGGCGTAGATGTTGTCGCCGCTGCACAGGAAGAAGTCCGGGTCGAGCCTCGCCATGGCGTCGTAGATCCGGTAGCCGCCGAGGTCGGGGTTGATGCCCCAGCCCTGGCCCGCCAGGTCCCCCGACCACAGGAAGCGCACGCCGTCGCGCCTGCGCCCCGACACGGTACGGAACGTGCCGGTCACCGGCTCGCCGGTGCGCCGCGGGTCGTCCGGGTCGGCGAGCAGCACGCGGTAGTGGATCTGCTCGCCGGAGGGCAGTCCGCGCAGCGCGGTGGTGCCGGTGAAGTCGGTGTCCTGGCCGAGCAGCGGGCCGTACCATCTGCGCGGGTTGCGGAACGACTCGGTGGCCGAGGTCTCCACGACCATCCGGGCCGGCCGGTCCGAGCGCACCCACACCAGGCCGGAGTCGGAGGTCACGTCACCGACCTGCACCCCCCAGCCCGCCTTCGGGCGTCCCGACAGGGCGAACGCCGGCGCCGCCCCGGCGCCGACGGGAAGGGCCAGGGCCGCCGACGCGGCGAGCGATCCGCGCAGGACGCTGCGGCGGCCGGGAGAATGACGGTGCGACATGAATGCGCCTCCGGGGTCGGGAACCGGTCAGTCTGCCGTGCCACAACTACTGGGGCGCCGCAGCCGGCACGGAAACCACAAGTGAACAACTGGCCCGGTGGGCAAGGGAATCGGAGGGCGCTTCCCCGGCCCCGGCTGCGTCGACCGACCGGCGTGCTGGTCAGCGGCTGCCGTCGAGGATCACCCGTGCGACGAGCGCCGGGTCGTCGTTCATCGGGCAGTGTCCGCAACCGGGCAGCCGCACCAGCCGGGCCCGGGGGATGATCTGCTTGGCGCGGATCCCCTGCCGGCGTACGAGCAGCCGGTCCCGGGTGCCCCAGGCGACCGTGACCGGGAGGCCCGCGAGTTCGTCGGTGAACCGGACGGCGCTACCGGCCCGCAGGGTCGCGTCGAAGCCGGTGGCTCGGGCCAGCGTCAGGGTCTCGGCGACCACGGCCTGCGGTGGACGGCGGGCGGGCCGGGCGTAGATCGTACTGGTCAGGGCCGTCCGGCCGGTCGACGTCCGGGCCAGCCGCTCGACCAGCTCGGGTGGCAGCTGCCGGGAGATCCGCCGCATCGCGATCAGGACACCGAAGGCGTAGCGCCGTTCGGCCGGTGTCCAGAACCCGGCGGGGGAGAGCGCGGTGACGGACCGTACGAGTTTCTCGCGGCCCAGTTCGAGGGCGAGCAGACCGCCGAGCGAGTTCCCGGCCACGTGCGGACGGTCCAGCTCCAGGGCCTCGAAGAGGGCGCCGAGCACGGTATTGGTCGCCGGCAGGTCGTAGGCGAGGCCGTCCGGCAGACCCGGGGACGCGCCGAACCCGGGCAGATCCACGGCGATCACGTCGCGTTCGGCGGCGAGGACGTCCACCACCGGGTCCCATGCCTGCCGGTGGTGGCCGATGCCGTGCAGCAGGACCAGCGGTTCGCCTCGCCCCACGCGCGCGTAGGAGACGGTGACGTTCCGGGGGCCGTACGGAGTGGGGACCTCGAAGGAGGCGGTCGCGGACATGGGGGTGCTCCTCCTCAGGGACGACTGCGCACGCCGTAGACAGCTTGTCAGCAATTGCTACCGCCGGGTAGCCCCCGGCTCCCGCGTGTCCCGCCGCCGGACCGGCGCGCCGCTCCGGCCGTGTCCACCGCCCGGTCTGCCGTGGTCCGTCCGCCGTGGGCAACTCGTCGCTCGTCGCCTTTGTCCGTTCCCGTCGCGCGCCGCATGTCGTCGCCCGTCCGGCCGCCGGCTTCCCGCCCCGGTTCGCCGCCTGGACATGGCAGGACGGGTCGGATGGGATGGAGCGGTGACCGTGGAGACCCCGACCGATGTCTTCGAAGCGCACCGTCCCGTCCTCATGGGCGTCGCCTATCGCATGCTCGGGCGCGTGGCCGACGCGGAGGACGTGGTCCAGGACGCGTGGCTGCGCTGGTCCGGAGCCGACCATGCCCAGGTGCGCGAGCCGCGCGCCTATCTGGTCCGCGTCACCACCCGGCTGGCCGTCGACCGGCTGCGGCAGATCCGGGCCCGCGGTGAGGCGTACGTCGGCCCGTGGCTCCCGGAGCCGTACCTCACCGACTTCGCGGACACCGTCCCGGACGGCGCCGAGCGCGCGGTGCTCGCCGACTCCGTCTCCTTCGCGGTACTCGTCGTCCTGGAGTCACTGTCACCGCTGGAGCGCGCCGTGTTCGTCCTCCGGGAGGCGTTCGGCTGTCCGTACGCTGAGATCGCGGCCGTGCTCGACCGCGGTGAGGCGGCGGTGCGCCAGCTCGCCGGGCGGGCGCGTCGGCACGTCGAGGAGCGGCGGCCGCGCTACACGGTCGATCCGGCCGAGCGGCGCGACCTGACGGAGCGGTTCCTCGCCGCCGCGGCCGGCGGCGACCTGGCGGCGTTGCTGTCCCTGCTCGCCCCGGACGCGCGCCTGGTGGGTGACGGCGGGGGCAAGGCGAAGGCGCCGGTGCGGATCCTGGAGACGGCGGACAAGGTGGGCCGCTTCCTCGTCGCGGTCACCGGCGGCGAGGAGACGCGGCTGTCCCTCCGCTTCCTGGAGGTCAACGGCGGCTTCTCGGTGCTGGCCCTCAGCGACGGCCGCCCCGACTCCGTCCTGCAACTGGACGTCGCCGACGGCCTCGTCCGCACGGTGTACGTCGTCCGCAACCCCGACAAGCTCCGGTTCCTGACGTCCCGCTGATCCGTTCCGCCCTCGGCCCCCGCCCTCGGCCCCCGCTCTCCGCCCTGCGTCGTCCGCCCTGCGTCGTCCGCCCTCGCGCTCCGTCCGGAGCCCGTCGTGTGCCGGCCGCGCCGTACGACGACGGCTTTGCCCGCAGGTGACGAAGGCGGCTCCGTGCGAACGGTTCGTGAACACTCCACTGCGGACGGTCATTCTTTGGCCCGAGGGTTCGAGGATTGGTCTTGACCAAGGGTGGAGCACCGCCTTATCGTCACCGATAAGTGCAACAACCTTTAATAAACAAGGCGCTAAAACGCCGCCGGACCACGGCGATCGCGGAGGACAGGGTGGGGACCACGCAGCTGGAATCGGTGCCGGAACCGAAGTACTGGCATCTCAGGACCGTACTCAGCGAGGCACTGGACTCGGAGTTCTCGGTCGGTGAGATCCTGCCCAACGAGCGGGACCTCGCCGCCCGCTTCGGGGTGGCCCGCGCCACGCTCCGCCAGGCCCTCGAACAGCTCGAACTGGAAGGCCGACTGCAGCGCCGCCGCGGTGTCGGCACGACCGTCGCACCGCCGCGCCTCGGCGTGGCCGTCGGCACCGAGCAGCACGCCTGGCCGGGCGCCGCCGCCGACGCCTGGCAGCCCGCCGAGTGCACGCGGGCGGTGCCGCCCGCGAGTGTCGTCGCGGCCCTGGAGACCACCCCCGGCGAGCCCGCGCACATCGTGCACCGCACCCTGGTGTCCCGCGGTCAGCCGGTGGCCTCCGAACTGCTCTACGTCCCCGACTCCTCGGTGCCCGACCTGCCGGCGATAGACGCCCCCTCCGGCCCCGCACGCGCGCGTGCGGTCCTGCGTGAGCTACAGCGACTGGACCTGGAGGGCCAGGACCGCGCCGTGGAACTCGGCTCGGCGCACGCGGACGACGCCAAGGAACTGGACCGGCTGCCCGGGGCGCCCGTCCTGGTCGTCACCACCCGCTTCTTCGCCGAGGGACGCACGGCCGCGCTCTCCGTCGCCCTGTACCGCGCGGACACCTGCCGGCTCACCTTCGCCGACTCCGGCGGGGTGGAGATCCACCACGGGCCCGAACGGCAGGCTTCGTAGCACCGTCGTCCGCCCCGCGCGCCCCGAGGCGGCGCACGGCGGCGTCCCGCACCAGGGCGCAGCCCGGTGCACCGGCCGGCCGTACGCCGACGGCGTGAGCGCCGTCGGTCAGCGCCGAGCCGTCGCCGTACCCTCCACCGCGAACAGCTGCTCCTCCACGTGGTCGAGGGCGAGCCGCAGGGCCCCCATGGGCACGGCCGCCTCGCCGAGGAGGGAAAGGGCGACCCTGGGCGGGCGCAGACAGAAACGCGCGAGTTCCTGGCGCAGCGGTTCGAGGACACCGTCCAGGCCGGCCGCCCAGCCACCGATCACGACCAGCTCCGGATCGAGTGCCAGGGCGAGCGCCGCCACGTCGTGCACGAGCCGCTGACTGAACCGTTCGACAGCGGCCTGCGCCTGCTCGTCGCCCTTGCGGGCCAGTGCGAACACCTCGGCGACCGCCTGTTCGTCCAGCGGGGGCAGCGGCTGGTCCGTGGTGGACAGCAGCGTCTCCGGGGTCGCCTCCCGGCCCAGCAGATGCAGCGCGCCGATCTCCCCGGCCGCACCGCTGAAGCCCCGGTGCAGCCGCCCGCCGATCAGCGCTCCGGCCCCCGGACTCAGTCCGGCCAGCACGAACACCACGTCGTCCGAGTCGGTCGCCACGCCCTTCCAGTGCTCGGCCACCGCGGCGGCGTTCGCGTCGTTCTCCACCAGCACCGGGCACTTGAAGGAACGGCTGAGCCGCTCACCGAGCCGCAGGCCGGTCCACTGGGGCAGCGCCGTACCGAGCCGTACGGTGCCGTCGGTCTCGACGATCCCCGGTGTGCCGACCCCGACCGCCCACAGCGAGCTGCGCGCGACGCCGGCCCGCCTGAGCAACTCGGCGACGGCGCTCCGCAGCCGCTCCAGTCGCTCGTCGGCCGGGGCCGCCTCGGCCACCTCTCTGGCCTGCGCGCCCAGCACCCGGCCGTCCAGATCGGAGAGCACCGCCGCGACCCGGTGCGCGCCGATCTCCAGGCCCAGCAGATGCCCGGCCTCGGCCCGGAACCGGAACCGGCGCGCGGGGCGCCCCTGGCGCCGGGTGATGCCCTCCTCGGCCGCGGTCTCCACCACCAGACCGGTTTCGATGAGCCCTTCGACGACCCCCTCGACGGTCGGCCGGGACAACCCGGTCACCCGGGTGATCTCCGTGAGTGTCGCGAAGTCGGCCGCACGCATCGCGTGCAGCACCACCGCGGAATTGATCCTTCGCAGCAGCGAGGGATCGCCGCCGGTCAGCCGCCCCAACGTCCGTCCTCCCAGCTCGTGCGCGTGTTGGCCGGATCGTACTCGGCGCTGTGAACCCCCGGCGAGTGCCTGGCGCCGACTCCCTCCCGCCGCACGGGAGATGAGCCGGGAGAAGCCCGGGGAGAAGCCAGGGGAGACGCCGCGGGAGAGGGCACGGGAGAGGACACGGGCGAGGGCACGGGTGTGAGCATGGTCGATCAGCCCGGAGCGACGAAGCCGGACTCGAAAGCCGCGATCACCGCCTGGGTGCGATCCCGTGCCCCCAGCTTCGCCAGGACGGCGCTGACGTGCGACTTGACCGTCTCCGTGCCGACGACCAGCCGGTCGGCGATCTCCGCGTTGGACAGCCCCCGGGCCATCAACCGCAACACCTCGGCCTCCCGTTCGGTCAGCCGCGCCCGCTCCAGGACCGCTCGTGCGGCCCGGTTGCCGTGCCCGTCGTCGCCGTAACGCGCCGCGAGCTGCCGCACCGATGCGGGGAACAGCAGCGACTCGCCCTCCGCGACCAGCCGTACGGCATGGACGATCTCGGCCGGCCGGGCCCGCTTCAGCAGGAACCCGTCGGCACCGGCCCGCAGCGCGTCGTACACGTACTCGTCGTTCTCGAACGTGGTGACCACCAGGATCTTCGGTGGATCGGCCACCGTGCGCAGCACCGCGCGCGTCGCCTCGATGCCGTCCATGAGCGGCATCCGGACGTCCATGGCGACCACGTCGGGGCGTAGTTGACGCACCAGGGGGATCACCGCGGCGCCGTCGGCCGCCTCGCCGACCACCTCGATGTCCGGTTGTGCCGCGAGCACCGCGCGCAGACCGGCACGGACCAGGGGTTCGTCGTCTACGAGGAGAACGGTGACCGGCATCCGCCAAGCGTATGCGCTCCGCTGGAGGTGGGGTGGGGTTGTTTCGCCGTGTGCGGGGGGTGGGTGGTTGAGTGCTCGGTCCCGTTACCTTTCTCGTGGCCCCGCAATGGGGCGCCTGGCCTCCGGGCCCGGTATGGCTGTCTGCCCCCTGTCGAAGGGATGACCTGGGGGGTGT
>NZ_JBHJUV010000049.1:0-67944 GCF_042268025.1 Streptomyces sp. NPDC056161 | reverse complement strand
GTGTCCCGACCGTTGATCGGGACACCGGGGATCGCCATTTCGTCCTGCCGACGGCCGCACCGAACGAATGCTTCTCGATCTCCCGCGGCCTGCCGGAGCGCGCAAAGGTCCCGGCACCAGGCCTGGGGGGCGGTGCCGGGACCGTTCACCGGCCGGCGGCTGTGCGCCGGTCGTCGCCTCAGAACGCGCTGTTGTTGCAGCTCATCGAGGAACCCATTTCGGTGGCCTGGGCGCCCGGGTTGCCCTCGCCGTTCAGGGCGTTGCCCAGCAGGCCGTTGAGCAGGCCGACCTCGCCGAGAACGTCAAGGTTCAGGTCGTGCGACTTGCAGTGGGAGCTCTGCTGGATGTTGAACTTGTCGCCGCCGTCGTCGCCGCCCCTGCCGTGGTCGGCGTGGGCCGTGCCGCCGACGAGTCCGATGCTGCCGAGCGCGGCGACCAGGACGGCGACGTTGCGAAGCTTGCGCATGTCATCTCCGGTGGAGTGAGTGGGTGCGATCTGTGGCAGATCGACTTTTTACAATTACGGGAGATTAGTATGAAAGGCCATAAAACGGGCATCGACGCGCCGCTTTTCTGATCGCGTAAAAGAAGCACCCGAAAGCCGTAGTGAAGGCCGACGGGCCCGGCGGTGGTGATGCTCGCCGGGCCCGTACCGTCCGTCGTCCCCGGTGGTCAGCGCTGTTGCGCGCTGGCGAGGGAGTTCGACTGGCTGTTGGCCTGGCTGCACTCGACGCCCCGGGTCTGGGCGGCGGCGAGCAGTGCGACCGGGACGTTCGCGTCGAGCAGGGACTGCGGGCTGCACTCCTGGTACGGACGGAACAAGTTGTTCTGGGTCACTGGGGCGCCCGCCGACGGCTGTTGGGCCTGCGGTGCGATCTGGGGGTTGATCTGCGGGTTCAGTTGGGGGTTGACCTGCGGGGAGACCTCGGTGCCCCGTTGCGGGGCCGGCTGCTGGGCCGGCGAGCCGTAGGTCTGCGCGGTCGCCTGGGCGGAGGCGGCCGAGGCGGCCTGGGCGTCCGGCTGTGAAACGGGGGGCGGCACGGCCCCGTTGTAGGCGGCGGGGGCGGCGGAGCTCGGGCCGGCGCCGACGGCGGACAGACCGCCGGCTGCCGCGACGACGAGCGCGACTTGGTGAAGCTTGCGCATGGAATCCTCGGCCCTTCGTTGACCTGTAGACGTCATTGACCTGGAGACGGAACCTGGTGAAATGGCTGACGGGGCGGCGTAGTTATCGCATTTCTTGCTGCTCTGTGCGGCTGCGCCGGTCCATCGTTCTTGGCCCGTGGGGAACGAAGTGCGCGCGGACGCAGATACGGGTGCCGGACCGTGGTCACCCATTTGCCGCAAGGGCGTACGGGCCGCAATGTCCGGCCGCTGGGCGGCAAATGGGTGACGGGTTTTCAGGTGCCGTGACCATGGCCGGGGAATCTTCGTTCCGACGGGGAGAGGGCAGCGACCGTAGGACCTGAAGAGGGATGAGGGAATTCGCTGCCGGCTCCGACGCGACGTCCGTGTGCAACTCAGGAGTACCACTGCTGACGGTGCGGTGCGAATATCGCACCGACCGCACGCGCGACCGCACTGAATGCAATGGATTTCCCTTTTCGGGTATCGAAGGGCCGAGGGTTTCATGCGCAAGCTTCACAGGGTCGCGCTCGTCGTGGCGGCGGCAAGTGGTCTGTCCATCGGGGGTGGCGTCAGCCATGCCGCCGACTCGTCCGTCGCGGGTGGCAGTGCCACTCCGGCGCCGGCTCCCGAGTACCCGGCTCCCCAGGCCGCGGCCCCGGCGCCGGCCCCGCAGGCCGCCCCGGCACCTGCCCCGCAGGCGCCACAGCAGACCGGTTACGCCGCCGCCTCGGCCTCCTCGCAGGGCTCGGCACAGTCGTACGCGTCGCCGTACCCGCAGCAGGCCGCTCCGTCGTACCCGCAGCAGGCTGCCCCGTCGTACCCGCAGCAGGCTGCTCCGTCCTACCCGCAGCAGGCTGCTCCGTCCTACCCGCAGCAGGCTGCCCCCGCGCCGCCGGCCCAGGTGGTGCCGCAGGTGATGCCGCAGGTCATGCCCCAGGTCGCCCCGCAGGTGGCCATGCCCCAGGCATTCGGCCCGGAGTCCCCGCTGCATGTCGCACCGCAGGTGAACCCGCAGATCAATCCGCAGCTGAATCCCCAGGTGAACCCACTGGTGGGCCCGCCGAGCGTACCGGGGCTGGCACCGGTCGGCCTGGGACAGGTCGCGGCGCCTCCCGTCGGCCAGCTCGGGCTTCCCCGGCTCGGCTGACGGCCCGCCCGTACTCGTCCCGCAATCCCGATCCGATCCGATCCGATCCGATCCGACTTGATCTGAACCGATCTGACTCGATCCGATCCGACCCGACGCGGACCCCGTCCGCTCGACCAACGGAGAACCCATGCGCAGGTTTCACAAGGCAGTCCTCGTCGGTGCCATCCTCGGCAGCGTCGGCACCCTCGGTGGCGGTACCGCCCTCGCCCACGGTGAGCGGGGCCACGACGAGTTCGACATCACGCAGGGCATCGAGTGCCGTTCGCACGACATGAACATCGAGGTGCTCGGCGGCGTCAGCGCCCTCACCGGCCTGGCCGGCAACCTGCTGAACGGCGAAGGGTCCCCGGGCGCGCAGCAGAGCCACCTCGGTTCGGACATGGGCTGCAACAGCCGGGCGTTCTGACCGGCGGCGCCGCCCCTCGGCCGCCGAACCCCCTGCGCCTCCGGGCCGCGCATCCCGTCTGCCGGTCCCGTCCACCCTCGTTCCCTTCCGGCGCGGGGCGGCTCGGAGGTACGCGCGTCGGAGAGCCCGGGTGCCCCTGGCGCCGGCGCCCGATCCGGCCGCCTCACCGGCGCGCGGAACTGCCCTTCTGCCGGGGCCTGTCGGACCGGACCTCCTCGGCCGGGCCCCGGTCGACGGGCCCCGTCCGGCCGGGGCCCGCTCTACCGGCGGGCGGACTCCAGCAGAGCCAGAGCCCCCCGGACGGCCCGGTCGTACGGCTCGGTGGAGGCCGCCGCCCGCGCGAGCGTGTGACCGCCCTGGACGACGGCCGACAAGGCGCTTGCGGTGCGCGCCGCGTCCAGGTCCGCGTCGAACTCTCCTTGGGCCTTGCCGTCCTCGATCACGGACACCAGGCAGGCGTGCAGGACCGCGAACGTCTCGCGTGCGGGCTCCCGGAGCCGTTCGTCCGCCGCGATCTCGGGATCGGCCCGTCACCCCATGACCGTACGTACACGTATGTATGTACGGCAATCGGCATGACCCCGCCCGCCTGGAGGGGGCGAGGCGCGAGGGCCATGTGCGGGCGCCTCTCCGCCTCCGTCGGGGCGGCCGGACCCGGGCCGGGCCGCATGGGCGTCCGCGCCGTTTCACTGGCTCCCGTCGCCGCACGGGGCGGCCTTCTCCGTCTGAGGTTCCTTGTCCTTCACGAGCGTGTCCTGGAACGGGTCCGCTCCCGAACCCTGTGCGGCCTTCCAGGACTTCTCCGTCAGCGGGGAGGGCCCCGGGGACAGACCCGTCAGGGAACGAACCCAGCTCCGGCCTCGGCTGTCGACGAAGGAGAGGCTGTCGACGTCGTAGCGGACGGTGTTCAGACGCTGCATCTTGAGCCCGTCCGGCGGCAGGCGCGGGATGGCCAGCAGGTGCTCCTCCGAGTACGTGACGACGGTGCACGGGGCGAGCACGTTCTCGGCCAGGTAGCGCTTGCCGGATCCGTTCCACGTGACGGCCAGGGCGACCGCGGAGACCGCGTCCGGTGACCTGTTCACGATGTGGATCGTGCGCGGGCCGTACGGTGGGTCCTCGGTCCAGAACGTGACCTGGGACGCCTGGTCCCGCTCCGCGGCCTTGTCGTTCTCGCGGGACTGCTTCAACTGGTCCCTGGAGACGGCGGCGTCGTAATAGGTGGCCACTGCCTGGGCGAAGAGGCCGCCGATGGCGGAGGCGACTCCGATCACCGTCGCGATCTGCGCCCAACTGCGCCCGCGCAGGCTCCGCCACACCCTGCTCGGCCACGGCACCCGTGCCTCCTCGTCGGGCTCCGGCTCCGGCTCCGGCTGAGGTTCGGCGACCCGTGCCCGGACGCGGGCCGGGGCCGTCCGCCGCCGGGCCAGGCGGATCCGGACACTGCGCTGCGGCTGATCGGTCACCCGTCCCCCTCTGATCGTCCGCGACGGACACGGTGGCACAGTCCGACCGAATTCGTGGCCCGTTCAAAGATCTGGCCGCAGGCCCGTGCGGCTCCGCCGGGGCGAGCGCCGTGAGTCCGGTCGTACCCCGGGATCGGGACGTGCGGCCCAAGCGGCGGCCGTGTCCGGCCAGCCACCATGGAGCAACCGGGCATCATGGAGAAACAGGGCATAACGGGTGGAGCTGGGTCATCGGGCCTCATGGAGGAAGAGGCCCAGAAGGATCGGACAGGAAGGTGGCGGGCGTCATGGTTGGCGCATCATGGACGACGCCGGGGGTCTTCACCGGCCGCGGTGGCGTGCGTACCGACGAGGCGGGGATCGTCACGGGCGATCTGACCGTGCACACCGCCTGGCACGGCAGAGCGGCCGATGTGACGGTCCGGTACACGGGCACGTCGACGTGGCTGACCATGACCGGCAGCCCGGTCCCCTGCCGTTCCGAGCGGCACAGCCGCGACCTGCACCAGGCGGCGGTGGCAGCCGTCCGGCTGGGCGGCGGCGCCACCGTCATGGAACTGGGTGCCGCTGCCTCTCCCTAGGCGGCGGGTCAGCCGAAGAACACCCCGAACTCGTCGTACAGCGACGGATCGACCGTCTTGATCCGGCCCGTGACGTCGGCGAGGGGGACGCGGACGATCCGGGTGCCGTCCAGCGACACCATGACGCCGAAGTCACCGTCCTTGACCGCGTCCACGGCGTGCAGCCCGAATCGCGTGGCCAGCCAGCGGTCGAAGGCGCTCGGGGTGCCGCCGCGCTGGACGTGCCCGAGGACGGTGGTGCGGGCGTCCGTGCCCGTGCGCCGCGAGATCTCCCGGGCCAGCCACTCGCCCACCCCGGACAGCCGGACGTGGCCGAACTCGTCCACCGAGTCGTCCTTGAGGATCATCTTCCCGTCCTTGGGGACCGCGCCCTCGGCCACCACGACGACCGGCGCGTAGTTGATCCGGAAGCGGCTGTTCACCCACCCGCAGACCTCGTCGATGTCGAACGGCCGCTCCGGTACGAGGATCACGTTGGCGCCGCCCGCGACCCCCGAGTACAGGGCGAGCCAGCCGGAGTGCCGCCCCATCACCTCCATCACGAGGGTGCGCATGTGGGACTCGGCGGTGGTGTGCAGGCGGTCGACGGCCTCGGTCGCTATGCCGACGGCGGTGTCGAAGCCGAAGGTGTAGTCCGTGCCCCACACGTCGTTGTCGATGGTCTTCGGCACGCCGACCAGGTCGATCCCCAGGCCGCTGAGCCCGGCGGCCGCGTTGAGGGTGTCCTCGCCGCCGATCACGACGAGCGCGTCCACGTCGTGCGCGGCGAGGGTGTCCTGCACCCGTCGAACCCCGTCCTCGTGCTGGAACGGGTTGGTCCGGGAGGAACCGAGGATGGTTCCGCCCCGCGGGAGGATCCCCCGCACGCTGGAGACGTCCAGCGGGACGACGCGGTTCTGGAGCGCTCCGCGCCAGCCGTCGCGCAGTCCGACGAACTCGAAGGCGTACTGCTCGATGCCCTTGCGGACGACGCTGCGGATCACCGCGTTCAGGCCGGGACAGTCCCCGCCACCGGTCAGTATGCCGACCTTCATGGCTTTCTCCCTTGCGTCAGTCACCCGTACGAACGGTCACCCGTACGACCGGCCACCCGGCTGATCAGTCACCCGGCTGATCAGTCACCCGGCTGATCAGTCACCCGTCAGGCGGGCCGCCGTCAGGCCGGTCGCCCGTCAGGCCGGTCGCCGTCCGATCAGCCGCCCGTCCGATCAGTCGTCCATCCGGCTGGGCGGCCTCCTCCCCACCTCTCCCTCCGGCTTCCCTCTCCCTCTTCCAGCCTCCGTCCACCTGCTCGGCCGTGCCCACTTCACACCGCGGGGCGGCGGGCGCCGATCACTCGGCACCCGCCGCCCTGCGACCCCTCACCCACGGCACGGCGTCCCGGTGCGCACCCCGCGCGGACGGGTTCCGTGCCGCTCGGTCACTCGTAGCCGAGGACCTTGAAGTCCTTGCTGACGAAGACGTGGTGCGGCCAGTTGATGCTGATGTTGTGCACCTCGTACTCGCCGTTGCTGAGCTGCACCACGCGGTCGGCGATGCCTCCGGGTACGAGGGCCTGCGCGGCCTTGGTGGCTTTGTACGCCGTGGTGCCGTTGACGATGGTGCCTTCTCCCTCGGTGTAGTCGGGGATCTGGCCGACCGACTTGTCGGGGGAGGGGGTGCCCTGCTGGAAGGCGATTACGCCGGCCGCCTCGGCCGCCGCGGCGCCGCCGTCGCCGCCGGGCTGGACGACGACGTGCGTCGCCGTGATCGTCGCGCTGTCGACCAGGCCCAGGACGAGGACGCTCTCGCCCTCCTTCACGATCTTCGCGGAGGCGTCGCGGTTCTTCTTCGTGTAGGTGGTCGTGGACGTCTCGTCGACGGTCACCTCCACACCCGTGGCCGTGGCGAAGGTGAAGCCGGAGTCGGAGACGGCGTCGACGATGCCGGTCGCGCCCCCGTCGGACGGGTCGGACCGGGAACCGCCGTCGGTCGGCGCGGCGGACGGCAGCACCGTCGCCGCGGTCGGGGTGGCCGCCGCGGCCGACGTGCTGATGCCGGCGACACCGGCCAGCGCGCAGGTGAGCCCGGCGGCCACGATCCACGCGCCCTTCTTCTTCGACAGCACGCGCGGCGCGCCGCCTCGGCGCGCCCGCGGGGCCGCGGTCGTCAGGGAGGCTCCGGCGGGCGAGTGGTCTGTCGGGTCGTTGTCGTTCATGAGGACGCTCCTCGGTCGAGGTCGAGTAGTCGAGTGGTCAGTGACGGACAACCCAGAGCGTGCTGGTCGGTCATGTGCGGGTGCTTTTGTTTCCCTGTGATTGTGTTGAGCGATCACTCGGCAGAACGTCGGACGAGTGCACGATCCGGGGCGTTCACGGACAGTTCCGTCGACGCCGCCGGATGCCTTCGCCGGACGTCTTCGCCGGACGTCTTCGCTGGACGTCTTCGCGGAACCGGCCGACGGCCGTAGCCTCGGGCCATGTCCGAGAATCCGGTGGCACGCTTCTACGACGACTTCGCCGACGACTACCACCTGATCTACGCGGACTGGGACGCGGGCGTCCGACGGCAGGGGAACGCCCTGCACGCCCTGCTGGGCCGGGACGGTGCGGCGGTGCTCGACTGCTCCTGCGGTATCGGCACCCAGGCCATCGGTCTCGCGCTGCGCGGACACCAGGTCACCGGGACGGACCTGAGCCCCCGCGCCGCCGCCCGCGCGGCCCGGGAGGCGGCGCGGCGCGATGTCACGCTGCGCACGGCCGCCGCCGACATGCGGCGGCTTCCCTTCACCGACGCCCGGTTCGACGCCGTGGTCTGCGCCGACAACGCCCTGCCCCATCTTCTGACGGAGCTGGACGTCGGTGCCGCGCTGGCGGAGATGCGCCGCGTGCTGCGTACCGACGGCCGGCTGGTGATCAGCACCCGCCCCTACGACGACCTGCTGCGCACTCGTCCCGTTTCGGCGCCCCCGCAACTCCACCAGCCGGTGGACGGGGGAGAGCGGACCGTCACCTTCCAGCTCTGGCACTGGCACGACGACGGCGAGCACTACAACCTGGAGCACTTCCAACTGCTGCCGGCGGACGGCGAGTGGCGCGTCCGGGTCCGCCGGACCGTCTACTGGGCCCTCGGACGGGAGCGGCTGGCCGGTCTCGTGACCGCTGCGGGGTTCGTGGATCCCATGTGGCGGATGCCCGAGGAGACGGGTTTCTTCCAGCCGGTGCTCACGGCGTACGCCGGCCGGTAGCCGGTAGCCGGTAGCCGGTAGCCGGTAGCCGGTAGCCGGTAGCCGGTAGCCGGTAGCCGGTAGCCGGTAGCCGGTAGCCGGGGCCGGGGCCGGGGGCTGGGAGCCGGTGGTCGGCCGTCGGCGGCAGTGGCCGTCGGTCACACGGCGATGGACTGGTACTCGGTGTAGGCGCTCAGCCCCACCGCGCCGTACTCCCGGCCGAAGCCACTGGCCTTGAAGCCGCCGAAGGGGGCGCGCATGTCACGGGACGCGCCGTTGACGGAGAACGTGCCCGTGCGGATGCGGCGGGCCACGTCGAGTCCGTGCTCCGGGTCGGCGGTCCACACGCCGCCGGACAGGCCGTAGGCGGAGTCGTTGGCGAGGGCGACGGCCTCGTCCTCGGTGTCGAAGGGGATGACCGCCAGGACCGGGCCGAAGATCTCCTCCTGGGCGATCTTCATGGAGTTGGCGACATCGGCGAAGAGGGTCGGGCGCACGTAGAAGCCCTTCTCCAGGCCCGGGGTGTCCGGTGCGCCGGGGCCGCCGACCACCACGCGGGCGCCCTCGGCGAGGCCGGCCTCGATGTAGGACTGGATGCGCTGCTGTTGTGCCTGCTTGACCATGGGGCCGATCCAGGTGCCGGGGTCCGAGGGGTCGCCCACGGTGAGGCCGCTCATCATGGCGGCGACGGCGTCGACGACCTCGTCGTAGCGGCTGCGCGGGGCCAGGATGCGGGTGTGGGCGACGCACGCCTCGCCGTTGTTGCCCAGCGACAGGCCCTTCAGGCCCGCCGCGACCCGGTCCACGTCCGCGTCCGGCAGGACGATGGACGCGGACTTGCCGCCGAGTTCCAGGCTGACGCGCTTGAACTGCTCGCCGGCGACGGCGGCGATACGGCGGCCTGCCGCGGTCGAGCCGGTGAAGGCGACCTTGTCGATGCCGGGGTGTCCGATCAGGTACTCGCTGACCTCGCGGTCGGCGGGCAGCACGCTGACCACGCCCTCGGGGAACCCCGCCGCGGCCAGGATCTCGCCGAGCAGCAGACCGTCCACGGCGGTCTCGGGCGACGGCTTCAGGATGACCGCGCAACCGGCCAGCAGTGCCGGAATGATCTTGACCAGGGCGGACTGGTGCGGCGCGTTCCACGGGATCACCGCCGCTACGACTCCCACGGGGGCGCGGCGCACCACGGTGCGGTGGCCGTCCTGGGCGGGCAGGTCGGTCTCCCAGTCGAAGCCCGTCGCGACCTCGATGAAGTCGTCCACGAAGTCCTTCAGGCTGTGCTGCATCCACGTGGTGAACCACGTGGCCGAGCCGTTCTCCGAGGTGATGAGCGCGGCCAGTTCGTCGGCGCGCGCGGAGTGCAGCTCGTTGAAGCGCGCGACCACTTGGCGGCGTTCCTCGGGTGAGAGCCGCGGCCAGGGACCGTGGTCGAAGGCCGCGCGGGCCGCGGCCACCGCGCGGTCCACGTCGGCGCGGGACGCCTCCGGCACCACACCCACCGGGGACTGGTCGTGCGGGGAGCGCACCCGCAGGACGCCGGTGCTGGCGGGGGCGGTCCAGACCCCGCCCACGAGCAGCTTGTCGTACGTGATCACGATGTCCTCCCAAACCGGCCCGGCATTTAGCCGAACGTCGTTCTCTTACGGCCGACTGTAACAGAACGTCGTTCTCTTATCGAGTGCGGCCGGTATCCTGGCCGCAGTGACACGGCGAGCGGCACAGCCGGGGGGCGGTGGAGAGAGGGCCATGAGCGAGACCGGGCAGGGGTTCATCCGCGCGCGCAGCCCGGAGAACCGGGAACTACGCAGACAGTCGATCCTGGACGCGGCCGGGCGTCTGCTGGGCAAGGCGCAGGTCGCCGACATCACCCTGCGCGACATCGGCCGGGAGGCGGGGATCGCCACCTCGAACGTGCTGCGGTACTTCGAGAACCGCGAGGCGGTGTTCCTGGAACTCCTCAACCGGCAGTACCGCGCCTGGCTGGACTCGCTCCCGGCGGACCTCGCGCCCGCCGACGCGGCGGCGGAGGGCGGCGTGGCGGCGGAGGGTGACGGGCCGGCCGCGGCGGCACGCCGGTTCGCCGACGCGTACGCCGCCTCGCTCGCCGCCCGGCCGGTGCTGTGCGAGTTGGCGAGCGTGCTGGCCAGCGTGCTGGAGCGGACGGTCTCGGTGGAGACGGTCCGTACCTACAAGCGCAACGCGCTGGCCAACAACGACCGGCTCGCCGACATCATCCACGCCCGCGTCCCGGGCCTGGACCGGGCGGCCGCGAAGGAACTGGCCTCGGCGACCAACGTGCTGATCGCGGGACTGTGGCCGCTCGCCCATCCCGGACCCACCGTCGCCGCGGCCGTGGAGGACCCCGCGCTCCTCGCCGCCCACGTCGACTTCCCCGCCCGCTACAGCCGCATGATCGAGCTGCTCACCACCTCGCTGCGGGGCCCCGCCGTCTCCTGATCCGCGCGCGGGCCGGCCGACGGCCGGGTGCCAGAACGGTCCGGCCGGGCCGACAGGACCGCCGGGTCGCCGGGCCGACGGGGTCGCCGGGTCGACAGGGCCGACAAGGCCGCGGGGTCCCGGGCGGAAAATCAGCGGCAAAGGCGGAGCAAAAGGGCGGGAAAGTGAAGCGGGGTCAGAGAGGTCGGGGGATCTGAGGCAACATCTTGGTGAACGGTGGGCGCCGCGCGGCCGGGCGTGGCCGCCGCCGTCGGCCGGATGGGGTGAGAGACGTGGTGGAGCCGAGGATCGCCGTCGCCGTGGTGACCATGGGGAACCGTCCCGCCGAGGTCGATGCCCTGCTGGAATCCGTGGCCAAGCAGGACCTCGCCCCCGCCCGGATCGTGATCGTCGGAAACGGGTGCCGGCTGCCCGAGTTCGCCCGGCGGCTCTCACTGCCCGGCGAGGTCACCACCGTGGACGTCGAGGAGAACCTGGGCTGCCCGGGGGGCCGCAACGTCGCGCTCGCCCGGCTGCGGGAGTACGGCGACACCGATGTGGTCGTCGAACTGGACGACGACGGGCTGCTCGTCGAGGCCGATGTGCTGCGCCGCGTGCGGGACCTGTACGCCGCCGACCCCCGGCTGGGCATCGTCGCCTTCCGCATCGCCGACGAGAGGGGGGAGACCCAGCAGCGGCACGTGCCCCGGGTCGGCACCTCCGATCCGCTGCGCGGCGGCTACGTCACCGGCTTCCTCGGCGGCGCGCACGCCCTGAGCATGGCGATGCTGGCCCAGACCGGGGACTGGCCCGCCGAGTTCTTCTTCGCGCACGAGGAGACGGACCTGGCGTGGCGGGCCGCCGATGCCGACTGGAAGATCCTCTACGCGCCCGCACTGCTCCTGCGGCACCCCAGGACCTCACCCGCCCGGCACGCCATCTACCACCGGGTGACCGCCCGCAACCGGGTCTGGCTGGTCCGGCGCCGGCTGCCCCTCCTGCTGATCCCGGTCCACCTCGCGGTGTGGATGCTGCTCACCCTCGTCCGCACCCGGTCGGTGGGCGGGCTGCGGGCCTGGTTCGGCGGGTTCGTCGAGGGGGTGCGGCAACCGGCCGGCGAGCGTCGGCCCATGCGGTGGCGGACGGTGTGGCGGCTGACCCGGCTGGGGCGCCCGCCGGTCGTCTGACGGGTGCCGGATCCCCGCTCACTTGGCGTCCGCGTAGCACTCCACCACGGCCGTCGTGAACGGAAACCGCACCGGGGTCTCGCCGAAGGTCAGCTTCCCCGCCAGCTCCGCCGCCTCCGCGATCGCCGCGACGACGGTGTCGGCCTCCTCCTGCGGACAGTGCACGATCACCTCGTCATGCTGGAAGAACACCAGTTCGGCAGCCAGTTGCGCGCAGGTTCTGCGGAGCGCCGCGAGCAGTAGCAGGGCCCAGTCGGCGGCACTGCCCTGGACGACGAAATTGCGCGTGAACCGGCCCCGGGCGCGCGCGTTGGTGGAGGCGTACCCCGGCACCCAGCCCTCGTCGGGCTGCTCGCCCGGGTCGTCGTCCTGGGGGAGACCCGCCTCGTCGGCGGCCCCGGCCCCGGCCGCCGGCGGGCAGGTCCGGCCCAGCCAGGTCCGCACCAGCCGGCCCTCCTCACCGGCCCGCGCCGCCTCGTCGACGTACGCCACCGCCCGGGGGAAGCGGCGTCTGAGTGCGGCGAGGTTCTTCAGGCCGTCGCCGGAGGTCTGGCCGTAGACCGCGCCGAGCACGGCGAACTTGGCCTGCTCGCGGTCGCCGGAGAAGGCGTGGTCGGAGACGGACTGGTACAGATCGGCCGGGCGCCCGGCCACCTCCATCAGGCCGGGATCGCGGGAGATCGCGGCCAGCACGCGCGGTTCCATCTGGTCGGCGTCGGCCACGACGAGCCGCCAGCCGGGGTCGGCGACCACCGCCCGCCGGATCACCTTGGGGATCTGGAGCGCGCCCCCGCCGTTGGTCACCCAGCGCCCGGTGACCGTCCCGCCCGCCAGGAACTCGGGCCGGAACCGCCCCTCCCGCACCCAGTCCTGAAGCCACGTCCAGCCGTGCGCCACCCAGACGCGGTACAGCTTCTTGTACTCCAGCAGCGGTGCGACCGCCGGGTGGTCGACGGACTCGATCTCCCAGCGGCGCGTGGACTTCACCTTGATCCCGGCCTGCGCGAACGCCTTGAGCACGTCGGCGGGCAGATCGGGCCGCACCCGCCGGCCGAAGGCGACCGACACCTCGTCCGCCAGCTCGGCCAGCCGACGCGGTTCGCCCCCGCCCGGATACCGCTCCCCGAGCAGGCCGTCCAGCACCTCGCGGTGCACGTCCGCCCGCCAGGGCAGACCCGCGTGGTTCATCTCGGCGGCCACCAGCATCCCGGCCGACTCGGCCGCCGTCAGCAGCCGCATCCGGTCGGGGTGGGCCGTCCTGGTGTGCCGGCGCTGCTGGTCGCCGTAGACCGTGAGCAGGTCGTCGAGCGACAGGCGGGCGCCCTGCGGCTCGAACAGCGGTGACTGCGCGCCGGGTTCGGCCGGGCGCAGCGGCGGATCGGGCGGTACGGGACCGCCGCGCAGCCGGGCCAGGGCGGCGGCCGCCGAGCGTGGCTCGCCGTGCCGCCCCTCATGGCCCAGCAGGAGTGTTTCGGCGTCCTCGATGTCGTAGCACCTGTCCACTCGCACCCCCGTGGCGAGCAGACGGGGATACACCTCGGGGGTCGACCGCCACACCCAGCGCGTCACCTCCGGCCGGTCCCGCACCGCCTCGGCGAGATCTGGCTCCCGCCGGACCGGACCGGCGGGCAGCCCGTCCGGGCCGAGGGGGGCGACGTCCACGCCTCCGTCCTCGGCCGGAGCGAGTGCCCACCGGTCGGCCATGTCGCAGAGTGTGGCAGGCAGGTCTGACAATCCGCCGTGACCTGCCGTTTCAGTCGTCCTTCTGGTCCGGCTGGTCCTTCTGGTTCGGCTGGTTCGGTTCGGTCTGCAAAACGTCCCGCAGCTCCGTCCGTTGCCGAACCAGCACCTCCAGTACCTTGGCGATGTACTGCTCGCTCGTCGCCTTGGTGATGCCGAGGCCGTTGAGCACGCCCTGGCCGTTCTCGTGCTCCAGCAGGGCCAGCAGGATGTGCTCGGTGCCGATGTAGTTGTGGCCGAGGCGCAGGGCCTCGCGGAAGGTGAGCTCCAGGACCTTCTTGGCGCCCGCGCTGTACGGGACCAGCTCGGGTGTCCGGCCGGCGGCGGGCGGGAGCGCCGCGCGCGCCGCCGCGCCGACCTCCTCCAGCGACACGCCCTGGGCGGTGATCGCCTTCGCGGCGAGGGCGTCCGGCTCGGTGAGCAGCCCGAGGACGAGGTGCTCGGGCAGACCCTCGGTGCCGCCGGACTCCTTGGCCTCGGCGTGGGCGGCCATCACCACGTTCCGGGCGCGCACGGTGTAGCGGCTGAATCCCTGGTTGGGGTCGAGGTCGGCCGACTCCTTCGGTACGAAGCGCTTCTGCGCCGCCTGCCGGGTGACCCCCATGCTCCTGCCGATGTCGGTCCAGGAGGCGCCCGAGCGCCGCGCCTGGTCGACGAAGTGGCCGATCAGGTGGTCCGCCACGTCGCCCAGGTGGTCGGCGGCGATCACCGCGTCCTGGAGCTGGTCGAGGGGTTCGGTGTGCACCTTCTTGATGGCGTCGATGAGGTCGTCGAGGCGGATAGACGTGTTGCCCTCGGGTTGGGTCGTCATGTGTCAACCTTAGGTTGACGCCCGGTGGGCGTCAACCGCGAGTTGACAGTGTTCCGGGTTCTGTTGAGGTATGTCGGTCCCCTGTCGGTCCCCTGCCGGTCCCCTGCCGGTTCCGCTGCCGGGTTTCCGGGCGGAAGCAGGACGAACCGGCGGCCAGACGGCGGGAGTTGTCCACAGGGTGTGGACAGTGCGGCCCGTTGTCGGCGGCGCGTGGCACGATCGACGGGTGAGCAGCAGTACGACCAGCACCGTGGAGCGAGCCTTCCAGGCGGCCCTCTACGACGGCACCGATTCCGGACTCGACACCGGCGCGTCCCTCCTCGCGGCCGATCCCGCCGCGGACGCCGAACTCGCCCGCCGCGGCGCGGAGTTCGTGGCGGCGGCCTGGCGGCGCGGCTGGCAGCCCGCCGACGTCGTCCGGATGGTTCGGCGGGACCTGGAGGACGGGCACGTCCGGTTGACCGCGGTGCTGATCCGCGCCCAGGCACCGGCCGACCGCCCCCGCGGCCCGCGCTGGGCGGCACAGCTCGCCGCCCTCCCAGCCGCCCCGGCGCGCGAGGCGGACCGCTTCTCGCACGCCACCGCCGTCCTGGAGCTGTACCGGCTGCTGCTGCGCCTGCCCGCCCTGGAGCCGCTGGCGGACCCCCCGAGCACGCCACGGGGTCCGGGCACTCCACAGGGACCGGGCAATTCGGGGGAGCCGCACGGGACGGCGGCACCGGACCGGGGGCGCCCGGCCGCCCGCATGCTCTCCCGCATCCGCGCGCTGCTCGCCAAGGCCGAGGCGACCGGGTATCCGGAGGAGGCGGAGGCGCTGAGCGCGAAGGCGCAGGAGCTGATGGCCCGGCACAGCGTCGACGAGGCGCTGCTGGCGGCGGACGCACCCGCTCCGGACGCGCCCGGGGCCTGGCGGATCGGCGTCGAGCCGCCGTACGAGCAGGCCAAGGCGGTGCTGTTGGACGCGGTCGCCACGGCGAACCACTGCCGCGCCGTGTGGGACGAGTCGCTCGGCTTTTCCACGGTCGTCGGTTTCGCGGCCGACCTGGAGGTGGTCGAACTGCTCTATACCTCGCTCCTGGTGCAGGCCACGCGCGCGATGGCCAAGGCGGAGGCGGCGCAGCGGGCGGGCGGACGGAAGCGGACCAAGACCTTCCGGCAGTCGTTCCTCGCGGCCTACGCCCACCGCGTCGGCGACCGCCTCACGGCCGCCGCCGCGACCCAGGCCGGCCCGGACCTGCTCCCGGTCCTGGCCACCCGGCAGGTCGCGGTCAGCGAGCACCTGGAGCGCATGTTCCCGCGGACGGCCTCGACCCGCCTGCGCGGCGTCAGCGACGCGGCGGGCTGGACGGAGGGCCGACGGGCGGCGGACCGGGCCCAGGTGAAGGCCCGCCCCGGACTGGAGTGAGCACGGCAGGGCCGCCGGACGCGCCGGGTCTCTGGATCCGCCGGGTCTCCGGGCGCGCCGGGTCTCCGGGCGCGCGGGGTCCCCGGACACGCCGGTTCGCCGGACACGCCGGTTCGTCGGACGGCGGCGGGGCCGCCGGACGTGGCCGGGTCCCCGGATCCGCCGGGTCCCGAACCCGCCAGGTCCCGGCCCCGCCGGGCGGAACCCGGCGGGTCCCGGCATCATCGCCCGTCTGTGCCCAGCACGGCGGCGAGGAGCCCGGGGAAGCGGGCATCGAGATCGGCGCGGCGCAGCGCCATCAGACGGGCCTTGCCCGCCCGCCGGGTGCGGGTGATCCCGGCTTCGCTGGCCGTGGCGCTGCCCGCCTTCGTACGGCTCACCGGGGAGCAGCCACGGCTGCGGTTCAGCCACCGCGGCCTGGAACTCGCCGCCATCGGCGGGTTCCTGCTGCTCGCGGGTACGGCGGAAGCCCTCGCTCCGTTCCGCGCCACCCATGCCACCGCGATCGTCGAATCCCTCGACGAGGCCCTGGCCATCACCGAGGAACACGGCGGAGCGATCCTCGACGGACCCGACGAGGTGCCCACCGGCCGCAACGTGACCGTGCGGCTGCCCGGCGGCGCGATCGTCGAGTACGTGGAGTTCCACGAGGAGGCCCGTTCGGCGCGCGCGTGAGCCGCCCGGACGTCTCGTACGTACCCGGAAGGAAGGCACAGGGCCGCGGGCAGGGACCGGGCGCGGCCACCCCGGAGGGCGAGTCGCGGCCACCCCGGAGGCGAGTCGGCGGGCGGATCCGGCGGCGAGTCGGCGGGCGGATCCGGCCGGCGCGCGCTCCGTGCTCACGCGCGCCTGGACCTCCTCCCTCCCCCGCGCCCGCACCACGCCCCCCACGCGCGCGGGCCCGCCCGCCCCGGCGTCTCCCGGTCTCAGTCGCCGCTCTGCTGGAAGGCGCCGACGGAGGCGTTCGGGGTGTTGTCCGAGCCGCCCTTGCCCGCGACGGGGCCGTACGACCACGGGAAGCTCTCGGCGTCCTTGGCGCCGGGCAGGCTGATCTCCACCGTCTTCGCCGCCAGACTGGTCCCGTCGCCCGCCGCACCGCGCACATAGCTGATCGTGAAGGACGCGAAGTCCCCCTTGGCGAGCTTCAGCTTCTGGGCCTTCGCGCCCTGGGCCACGGGGACGGCGACCTTGCTGCCGCCCGTGACCAGTACGACGTCGGGGAAGTCGTCCAGCGTGCACGGAGCGCTCTGGTTGGTGATGCTCACGGGCACTTCGCCGGTGTCACCGGCGCCCGGGGCCACGCTCGCCGAGCCGATCTGCACGGACACCCCGCCGATGGCGCAGGCCGAGTCGCCCTTGCCGTTCGTGGCGCCGCCCCCGTCGTTGCAGGCGGTCAGGGTGAGGGCGGCGGCGAGGAGGGTGACGCTGAGCGGAATGACGCGCATGTGTGTGGATCCCTGTCGAGGTCGTGACGGTGTACCCAGCATCATCACGCGTGGCGCGGCCATCCCGTCACGCGCCCCTCCGGATCGCGGGCAGGAGCCCGGCCTTGGATCAGAAACCGAGCCTTTGAAGAACCAGGCTCTCAAAAACCGACATCCGCACGGATCGAGAACCTTCACGAACCGACAGTGCGCCGAAACCGGGCCCTTCGCGAACCGAACCTTCGTGAAGGGGCCCGCCCTTCGCGAACCGGTCCGGGCTCTTGAACCGATCCGCCCCCTCGCGAACCGGCCCGGCCCCCGCCCACCGAACCGGCCCGGCAACGACCGAACCGGCTCGGCCGTCACCCACCGAACCGGCTCGGCCCTCGCCCACCGAACCGGCCGTCAAGAACCGAGGTTCGCCGTCGGCAGGCCCGCCGGGAGCTTGCCGCCCTCCGCCTTGGTGTAGGTCTCCGTGCCGAGCTTGCCGGACCAGGTCACCTTCAGGTTGTCCCCGGCCACCGAGTCGACCATCCCGGTCTCGCGGTCGCTGCTGCCGTCGGTGCAGGTCAGGTGGATCATCTGCATGCCCGACTCCTCGCCGGCGGTACCGCTGCACACGGACCCGCCGGTCGTGAAGAGACCGGCCTGCTTGCCGTTGACCACCAGCGCCACGGCCTTGCCGCCGTTCGTGGTGAGCCAGCTGCCCTGCAAGGTGCCGCCCGAGGCCGTGGCGCCGGCGGTGGCCGACGCGGACCCCGTGGCCGCGGACGTGCTCGACCGCGGCGTGGTGTCGTCCGCGGAGTCGCCGCCGCCGCACGCGCTCAGCGTGAGCGTGCCCGTCAGTCCCGCGGCCGCCGCCGCGATCCGCACCGTCCTAGTCGCCCAAGTCACTGGAAGCTCCCAAGCTGTAGCCGGTCTGCCGAACGACCGCAGCAAGCTATCAGGACCTACCAGGAAGACTTCCGTACGCCGGGCAGGTGTCCGCGGTGCGCCTGCTCCCGCAGGTTCACCCGGGACAGGCCGAAGGTCCGGAGGTAGCCGCGCGGGCGGCCGTCCACCTGATCACGGTTGCGCACGCGGGTGGCGCTGGCGTCGCGCGGCTGGCCGCGCAGTTCCCGCTGGGCGGCCAGCCGCTCCTCCTCGGTGCTGGACGGCCGCCGGACGATCTCCTTCAGTTCGGCCCGGCGGGCGGCGTACCGGGCGACGGTGCGCCGCCGCTCCTCGTTCTTCACGATCTTGCTTTTCTTCGCCATATCGGTGCTCCGTCCCCCTCAGACCTTCACTCCGCGCGCGCGGATGCGCGCCACCGCCGCCTCGACGCCGATCACGTCGACGGTCCTGATCGCCTTCGTGCTCAGCCGCAGCCGTACGTAGCGGCCCTCGCTCGGCAGCCAGTAGCGCTTGGTCTGGATGTTCGGGTCGAAGCGGCGGGACGTGCGCCGATGGGAGTGGGAGATGCGGTTGCCGAAGCCGGGTCGTGCGCCGGTCAGCATGCAGTGCGCGGACATGGGTGACGTACCTCTCCTCGTCGCCAACTGTTAATGGAAGTCATTTTCAGTAAGATAGCAGCATGGCTCGCAACGAACTCCGTCCGGTCATCAGACTCCGTTCCACGGCCGGGACCGGCTACACCTACGTGACCCGCAAGAACCGCCGCAACGACCCCGACCGCATGACCCTGCGCAAGTACGACCCGGTCCTCGGCCGGCACACCGACTTCCGTGAGGAGCGCTGACCACCATGCGTAAAGGAATCCATCCGGCCTACGGTCCCGTGGTCTTCCGGGACCGGGCCGCGAACCACGCCTTCCTCACCAGGTCGACGATGACCAGCGAGAAGACCGTCGAGTGGGCGGACGGCAACACCTACCCCGTCGTGGACGTCGAGATCTCGGACGTCAGCCACCCCTTCTACACCGGCACCGCGCGCGTCCTGGACACGGCGGGACGCGTCGAGCGCTTCGAGCGGCGGTACGGGGACCGGCGGCAGAACGGGAAGCGGGGCGGCGCGTGAGCCTCCCGGTGGCGATCGTCGCGGGGCTGCACGCCGACGCCCGCAGGGCGGCCGTGGCCCGCCTCCTCGCCGACGTGCCCGGCAGCGTCGTACTCCACCACGACCTGGAGACGGCCGCGGCCGGCACGGTGGTGCGGTCGGTCCGGGACGCCGGCGGGCTGCTGGACGTCGGCGAGGCGCCCCTCGTCAACGACTGCGCGTGCTGCGCGCTGCGCGAGGACCTGGTGCCCGAACTGCGCCGGCTCGCCCGGGACGGGCACACCCGGCTCGCGGTCGTCGAACTGTGGGACTCCGTCGAGCCCAAGGCGATGGCGGAGGTGGTCACGGCGGGCGGGTTCACCGTCACCGGCGTGATCACCGCCGTCGACCCGGCACTCGTGCTGCCGTACCTCGGCAACGGCGACGACCTCGCCGAACGCGGACTCGCGGCGGCGGCCGGCGACCAGCGCACGGTCGCCGACACCTTCGCCCGCCAACTGGAGTACGCCCCCGTGCTCGCTGTGGCCGATTCCCCCGAGGCCGACGACGAGGACCGCGAGTTGTTGTCCCAGCTCCATCCGACGGCCCGCCGGATCCCGATCCCGGACGACCGGCCGCGGCACGAGGCCGAAGGACCGCCGGAGGCGGACACCGTGGACGCGTCAGACGCGACGGACGCGGCGAACGAAGCCGACGCCACGAACGCACCACGCACGCCGAACGCACCGCGCACGCCGAACGCACCGCGCACGCCGCGCACGCCGCGCACGCCGAACGCACCGCGCACGTCGAACGCGTCGAACGCACCGAACGCACCGCGCACGTCAGGCATCTCGGCGAGACCCGCCGACACCCGTCCCCTCTCGGCGCTGGCGCGCGCCGCCCTCGCCGGATTCGACGTGGAGGCCGCCGCGGCGGCCCAGCACCCGGCCTGCGCCCGGCTGCCCGCGGAGGCCGACGCGCACGGGGTCGCCACCTTTGTCTACCGGCGGCTCCGGCCGTTCCACCCGGAGCGGCTGTACGCGGCGCTGGAGGACGTGACCTGCGCCGCCGCCCGCAGCCGGGGGCGGTTCTGGCTCGCCGACCGGCCCGACACGCTGCTGCACTGGGACGCGGCCGGCGGCGCCCTGTGCGTGGAGGGCGCGGGGCCGTGGCTGGCATCGCTGCCCGACGCCGCCTGGGACCTGATCCCGCCGGTGCGGCGGGCTGCCGCCGCGCTGGACTGGCACCCGGAGCACGGTGACCGCTGCCAGCACCTGGTCTTCACCTCACCCGGCCTCGACCGCGACGGACTGGCGCGGTTGCTGGAGTCCTGCCTGCTGACCGACGCCGAGTACGCCGCCGGGCGCGAGGCGTGGAAGCTGCTGCCGTCCGCCTTCGACACCCTCCTGGAGGTCTGACCGCCATGCGCCGGAAGAGTGTGCACAAGCCCGCCGGGAACCGGGCCAACCCGCTGGACCGGGCCGGGGTCGAGTACATCGACTACAAGGACACCGACCTGCTGCGGAAGTTCATCTCCGACCGCGGCAAGATCCGCAGCCGCCGGGTCACGCACGTCACCGCGCAGCAGCAGCGGCTCCTGGCCCGCGCGATCAAGAACGCCCGGGAGATGGCCCTGCTGCCGTACTCCGGATCCAGCCGCTGAGCGCACCCGGCCCGCCGTGACGCCGGCCGAGACGCCGGCTGTGACGCCCGCCGTGACGCCCGCCGTGACGCCGGCTGTGACACCCCCCACACAAACAGGTAGGAGATTCCCTACGATTGACGTGTAGGGAATCTCCTACCTATTGTCGGGCGCATGAACATCACACACGCCTCCTTCGTCACACTCCCCGTCACTGACCAGGACCGGGCCCTGCGCTTCTACACGGACGTGCTCGGCTTCCGGGTCACCGCCGACCTGGACATGCCCCAGGGCCGCTGGCTCCAGGTCGCCCCCGAGGGCGCCCAGACCGTCTTCACGCTCTCCGGGCCGGGCATGGGCGGTTTCGAGCCCGGTTCGACCCGGGGGATCATGTTGGTGACGACCGATGTCGACGCCGACTGCGCGCGGCTCGCCGAGGCGGGCACCGACGTGCAGGGCCCGGACGAACTCCCGTGGGGCCGGATGGCCTCCTTCCGGGACCCGGACGGCAACGGTCTGATGCTGCTCACCGAGGCTCAGTCCTAGGCGGGATAGGCGGGAAGGGACGGAAGGGGAACGCATGACGACGACCGGGGTCCGCGAGGACGCCGAGGACCGCGTCTTCGCCGCGCTCGCCAACGCCACCCGGCGCGAGGTGCTGCGCCTGCTGCGCGACGGCGGACCCCAGCCCGTCCAGGCCCTGGCCGACCACTTCGCCATGCGGCGCCCCAGCCTCTCGGAACACCTCAAGGTGCTCCGGGAGGCCGGCCTGGTCTCCGAGGAGCGCTCCGGCCGGCAGCGCATCTACCGCCTGGAGGCGGCACCGCTCGCCGCGTTGCAGGACTGGCTCCACCCGTACGAGCGGTTCTGGCGCGACCGCCTGAAGGGGCTCGGCGAACTGCTCGACCGCCTGCCCGACGAGGGCCGCCCATGAGCACGCCCGCCCCGGACGGCGACGCCGACGACCTCACCACCGTCCGCGTCGACCAGTTCCTCCCGCACCCGCCTGCCAAGGTCTGGCGGGCCCTCACCGAACCCGGTCTGCTCGTGCAGTGGCAGATGCCCGGCTCGGAGGACTTCCGCCTCGAAGTCGGCCACCGGTATCGGATGACGTCCGTCCCGCGCCCCAATTCCCGCTTCTCCGGCGTCGTCGACGTGCAGGTTCTCGCCTACGACGTCGAGCGGATGCTGTCCGTCCGGTGGACCGACGCCGACCCCGCCGATCCCGCGGACTGGACCATCACGTGGACACTGGAACAGGAAGGGCGCGGTACGCGTCTGTTCCTAGTGCACGAGGGGTTCGATCCGGACGACCCGGCGCAGATGATGGCGCGGAAGATCATGGGCGGGGGCTGGCGCACGCATGTCATGCGGAGTCTGGGGCACACGCTTGAGGTACTTCGGTAAAGGGGGCGTCAAAGCTGTAACCGGAAGGGCACCTTCCGTGCACGTGCATCTGCCCATGCACCTGCACATGATCGGGGTTATGATCCCGGTCAGTCGACCACTGCATCAATGGCCACACCAGCCAGTGCACCAGCGGGGAGCAACTTGTGAACCTCGACGTTGACGGCGTGTACGGGGGGTACGACGTGTACAACGGCATGGCTGCCACGCAGCTGGACGGAGTGGCCTGGCAGAAGAGCAGGTACAGCAACTCGCAGGGTTCCTGCGTGGAGTTCGCCCGGCTGCCCGGCGGGGACGTGGCGGTGCGCAACTCGCGCTTCCCCGACGGTCCCGCGCTCGTCTACACGCGCGCGGAGATCGAGGCGATGCTGCTCGGGGTCAAGGACGGCGAGTTCGACCACCTGATAGCGAGCTGACGCGGGCGCCCTGCGCGGGCGTCGTTCAGGGCCGGGGCCGCGCCGGCCGGGGGAACGCGCGTAGACGGCCGACCCCGGACGGCGCCGGTCGCGTCAATCGTCCTGCGGGAGCCGGAACATCGCCCAGACGACCTTGCCGCTGAGGGTGCCCGCGAGCGGGTGCCAGCCCCAGCTGTCGCTGAAGGACTCGACGAGGAACAGGCCGCGCCCCGACTCGGCCACGTAGTCCTCGGAGGTGTGCGTGACCGGGGTCTCGTGGCTGGGGTCGCGCACCGCGCACACCAGCCGTTCGGTCCAGCGCATCAGGTGCAGCCGCACCGCCACGGACGGGTCGGTGCCGGGGTCGCCGGGCAGCGCGTGCCGCAGGGCGTTGGTGACGAGTTCCGAGACGACCAGGCATATGTCGTCGAAACGGTCGCCGACGTCCCACTGGTCGAGGGTGCCACGGGTGAACCTGCGGGCTTCGCGGACGGCTTCGTACCGGGGCGGCAGGGCGCAGGAGGCGGCGCTGGCCACGGCCGCGGGATCCAGTGGAGGAAGCCCCTGTCGTAGCGGCTTGAGCATGGTCGATCCATTCGTCCCCATGCGAGGCACTCCCGGGAATTCGCGGTCGTTGCGATGCAGCGGTGGCGCGGGACCATGGTTTCGGATGCGCTGGGCAGATGCAAGGGCAGATGCACGTGCACGCGACCGAAATGGGCCCTCACGTACTACTTGTTGGCCATTTTTTCCGCCAACCTCTCGTACGTTGGCTCACCTGACCCTTGCGCCATCCTGCGGGGAAGCTTTGACCTCCTTTCCATTTCCGTAACCGTACGAGTACAGCTCGAAGTGTTTTAGTGGCAGACTTCGGGACTTGAAGACGGTTGGGGAGGCTGGCGAACGTGAGCGCGGGAGAGCCCGGATCGGTGGTGCGACGCATGCTGCTCGGCTCGCAACTCAGGCGACTGCGCGAGTCTCGCGGCATCACACGTGAGGCCGCGGGGTACTCGATCCGCGCCTCGGAGTCGAAGATCAGCCGGATGGAGCTGGGCCGGGTGAGCTTCAAGACACGGGATGTGGAAGACCTGTTGACGTTGTACGGCATCACTGACGAGGCGGAGCGCGAGTCGCTGCTCTCCCTGGCCAGGGAGGCGAACGTGGCCGGCTGGTGGCACAGCTACTCCGACGTGCTGCCCAACTGGTTCCCCACCTACGTGGGCCTGGAGGGCGCGGCATCCCTCATCCGGGTGTACGAGGTGCAGTTCGTGCACGGGCTGCTCCAGACCGAGGAGTACGCACGGGCGGTCGTGCAGCGCGGTATGAAAGGGGCGAGCGTCGCCGACGTGGAGCGGCGCGTCGCGCTGCGCCTGGAGCGGCAGAAGTACCTCGTCTCCGAGAACGCGCCCGACCTCCACATCATCCTGGACGAGGCCGCCCTGCGCCGCCCGTACGGCGACCGGGAGGTGATGCGCGGCCAGCTCCAGCACCTGATCGAGATCTCCGAGCGGCCCAACGTGCGGCTCCAGATCGTGCCGTTCAGCCTCGGCGGGCACTCCGGTGAGAGCGGCGCCTTCACCATCCTCAGCTTCCCCGAGTCCGATCTGTCCGACGTGGTCTATCTGGAGCAGCTCACCAGCGCGCTGTATCTGGACAAGCGCGAGGACGTCACCCAGTACGAGCACGCGCTCAAGGAGTTGCAGCAGGACAGCCCGGGTCCGGACGAGAGCCGTGATCTGCTGCGGGGGTTGCTCCAACTGTCCTGATTCCGCCCCGTCCGCCCGCGCGGCACGCGACCTCCGCGCGGATTCCTGTCCCCACGCGCCACCCCAACTCACAACCAACACAGATACGATGACGTGTGATCAGTGTCATCCGACCGTGAACGTGAACAGACCGTGAAGTTGATTGGGTGTCTGACCGGCTGCTCCGGCAGCGAGGGGATCGAGGGATCACATGTCGTCCTACTTCACCGACCTGGCCCAGCAGTACATCGACGGTGAGTGGCGTCCGGGCACCGGTGCCTGGGACGTCATCGACCTCGATCCGTACGACGACACGAAGCTGGCCTCGATCACCGTGGCCACCGTCGACGAGGTCGACCAGGCGTACCGGGCCGCGGCGCGGGCCCAGAAGCAGTGGGCCGAGACCAATCCGTACACCCGGCGCGGGGTCTTCGAGCGGGCGCTCCGGCTGATCGAGGACCGGGAGCAGGAGATTGCCGACCTGATCATCGCGGAGCTGGGCGGCACGCGGGTGAAGGCGGGCTTCGAACTGCACCTCGCCAAGGAGTTCCTGCGCGAGGCGGTCCACCTGGCGCTGAGCCCCGGGGGGCGGATCCTGCCCTCGCCGGGCGACGGCAAGGAGAACCGCCTGTACCGGATCCCGGTGGGCGTGGTGGGTGTGATCAGCCCGTTCAACTTCCCGTTCCTGCTGTCGCTCAAATCGGTGGCCCCGGCGCTCGCCCTGGGCAACGGCGTGGTGCTCAAGCCGCACCAGAACACGCCGATCGCCGGCGGCACCCTGCTCGCGAAGATCTTCGAGGAGGCGGGGCTGCCGGGCGGTCTGTTCAACGTCGTCATCACCGACATAGCGGAGATAGGCGACGCCTTCATCGAGCACCCGGTGCCGAAGGTCATCTCCTTCACCGGTTCCGACAAGGTCGGCCGGCACGTCGCCTCCGTCTGCGCCGCGAACTTCAAGCGCTCGGTGCTCGAACTGGGCGGCAACAGCGCGCTGGTGGTCCTGGACGACGCCGACCTCGACTACGCCGTCGACGCGGCGGTCTTCAGCCGGTTCGTCCACCAGGGCCAGGTCTGCATGGCCGCGAACCGGGTCCTCGTGGACCGCTCCGTCGCCGACGAGTTCACCGAGAAGTTCGTCGCCAAGGTCAGGACGCTCAAGGTCGGCGACCCGCGTGACCCGCAGACCGTCATCGGCCCGGTGATCAACTCCACCCAGGCGACCGCCATGTCCGGCGCCGTCGAGCAGGCCCTCGCCGAGGGCGCCACGGCCCTGGTGCGCGGCACCGTCACCGGCAACCTGGTCGAGCCCAGCGTGCTCACCGGCCTCCCCGCCGACTCGGCCCTGCTCCAGCAGGAGATCTTCGGCCCGGTCGTCTTCCTCGTGTCCTTCGACGGCGAGGAGGAGGCGGTCCGGATCGTCAACGACACCCCGTACGGCCTCAGCGGCGCCGTGCACACCGGCGACATCGAGCGCGGTGTGGCGTTCGCCAAGCGGATCGACACCGGCATGTTCCACGTGAACGACGGCACCGTGCACGACGAGCCGATCGTGCCCTTCGGCGGCGAGAAGCACTCGGGCCTCGGCCGGCTGAACGGCGAGACGACGGCGGACGCCTTCACCACCCTGAAGTGGATCTCGGTGCAGCACGGCAGGAGCCGGTTCCCGTTCTGAGTCCGTGACCCCGCAACTGCTCCAGATGCCTTCCAATTTCCAAGCGTGCCCGTTCGCGTCGGGGCGGGCATGTACTCCGCTCGGAAAGCGGAAGGATGGGTGTTATCGGCCGCGTGGGCGAGACTGCTGACCTGCTCCGCCCGGTGAGTATCCGTTGTATCCGTTGTTTTGTTGCGGGGGTGGAGTCCTTGTCCCTCGCCGTTGGTTATAGGGATTCTGTTCCGCCAGTAGTTGTGCCGGAAGTCCTGAGGGTATGCGCCGGGTGGTCAATTGGGCTGTGTCCGCATCCCGATAATCCAAAGCAGTTCTCACGTATTCGTAGAATGTGGTCCCGTAAGCTATCCACACGTCAGCAGCTTCACGATGCAGGTTCTTGGCGCTTTCGTAAGTGCCCCAACGCAACCGCGAGTTCTGGTCGCGATGATATTCCGTCCGGGCGTCCTGGACTGTACGTCCGGTCTCGATGAAATCTCGCAGCGTGGCCAGTGCAGAGTCCCTCGCTGCTTCCATTTCTTCATTCATGGGATGATCGCGGAAGTGTTGCCTCCAGCCGCGCTGCTCGTTGCTCCTGAAAAGCTGGTTGAGGTAGGCCAAGGCGCCTCGCTGATGCTGGGTGTAATAGCGTGACGTCTCGTAAGCGCTGGTATCGCCGAAATAGTCGCCACCGCTGGGATCGCTGGGGGAAGGACTCATGTGTGCTGACTTCTTCTTTTCTGACGCCGACGGAGATCGTGGAGTGCCGGACGCGCCGCCCGAATTCGGCCCGTCAGCTCCCCGTGACCCTTGCGTGGGGGACAACGTGTCGGCGAGGCGGGCCGGTTCAACTCACGGATCAGGAGTGGAAGTCGGCGTTCATGCCCACCACCGGACCCGAACCGCAGGATCATTTTCGGAAGAGAGGCGAGTGACGCCTCAGACAGCAGGGCTTGCCCTCCGGGACCGTCCAGGGAAGCAGTCGCGTCGGCCGGGTGATGCCGTCCTTCATGCCGACACCCTCACGCCGTGGATCACGCGCGGCCCGCGCGATGCGGCGCCGTGCAGTGGGGGCGAGGGCGTCATGGCGGGGACGCTCCGTCCCTGACCGTCGCGCGGTTCACGCCGGGCAATAACCTGGATCACATGTCAGCGATCCGTCTCCTCGTGCTGGGCGCGGTCCGCCAGCACGGGCGGGCCCACGGCTACCAGGTGCGCAACGACCTGGAGTACTGGGGCGCGCACGAGTGGTCCAACGCCAAGCCCGGCTCGATCTACCACGCCCTGAAGCAGATGGCCAAGCAGGGGCTGCTGCTCGCGCACGAGATCGCGCCGTCCACGGCCGGCGGCCCGCCGCGCACCGAGTACGAGATCACCGAGGCGGGCACCGAGGAGTACTTCTCGCTGCTGCGGACCTACCTCACGGCCTACGACCAGCGGCCGGACGTGCTCACCGCGGCCCTGGGCTTCATGGTCGACCTCCGTCGCGAGGAGGCCCTCGACCTGCTGGAGGAGCGGGTGCGGGCCATCGAGGCGTGGCGCAGGACCGTCGTCGAGCACTACACGCCCGAGGACGGTCCGGGCCAGTTCGGCCACATCGGCGAGATCATGAACCTCTGGGTGCACACCGCCGACACGGGCGCCGAGTGGACCCGCGGGCTGATCGAGCGGGTCCAGGGCGGGGCCTACACGTTCGCCGGGGAGGGCGAGCCGTTCGTGGGCGTCCTCGTCGACGGGCAGGAGAACCCGTACGCCACGACCGAGCGGCATCCGGACGACACGCGCTGAAGCACGCCGCCGAGAGCGCTCCGAGCGCCGCGGCGGGCGCTCGCGGAATGCAGTAATCAAGTTTGACTAATGGCTGCGTCGGGCGCTACCGTCTCCGGCGCATTAGTAGTCAAGTTTGACTAGAAGGGGTGGGTAGCGCGGTGACCGGAACGGCGATCACTGTCGAAGGCGCACGCAAGAAATACGGCAGTAAACACGCACTGGACGGACTCGACCTCGTCGTCGGCCGCGGCACCGTGCACGGCGTGCTCGGCCCCAACGGGGCGGGCAAGACGACCCTCGTCCGGGTCCTGTCCACCCTGTTGCGGCCGGACGCCGGACGCGTCGAGGTGGCCGGGTACGACGTGCGGACCCAGGCGCAGGAGGTCCGGCACCGCATCGGCCTGCTCGGTCAGCACGCGGCGCTCGACGAGGAGTTGGGCGGGCACCAGAACCTGGAGATGTTCGGCCGCCTCCACCACCTGGGCGCCCGGCACGCGCGCGTACGGGCCGGCGAACTCCTGGAGCGCTTCGGGCTCGCCGACACCGGGCACAAGGCCGTCAAGCGGTACAGCGGCGGAATGCGGCGCCGCCTCGACCTCGCCGCGTCGCTGATCGTCGACCCGGAGGTGCTCTTCCTGGACGAGCCGACCACCGGGCTCGACCCGCGTGGCCGGACCGAGGTCTGGGCCGCCGTACGGTCCCTGACCGGCGGCGGCACCACGGTCCTGCTCACCACCCAGTACCTGGAGGAGGCCGACCAGCTCGCCGACCGGATCTCGGTCGTCGACCACGGCCGGGTCGTCGCCGACGGCACCGCCGACGAACTGAAGACGCTGACCGGCGGCGACCGGATCGACGTCGTGCTGCGCGACGCGGGCCAACTGGACGCCGCGCTGGCCCTGTTGCCGCCGCGGGGCGCCGACGTCACCGTCGACAAGGACCGCCGACTGCTCAGCGTCCAGGTCACCGACCGGATGGCCGCGCTCTCCGGGGTCGTACGAGCCCTGGAGACCTCCGGCATCGAGGTGGCGGACATCGCGCTGCGCCGGCCGACCCTGGACGAGGTGTTCCTGCACCTGACGGGACGCGAGAACCGTACGGACCGGACGAAGGAGACAGTGTGAGCAGCCACGCCCTGGCCGACTCCTGGACCATGACCCGCCGTGAACTCGCCCACTGGGCACGGCAGCCCGGACAACTGGTCGTCGCCCTGCTCTTCCCGGTGATGCTGCTGCTCATGTTCGGCTATCTGGTCGGCGGCGGCCGGGGCGTACGCGGCGACTACGTCGACTATCTGGTGCCCGGCATGCTCGCCCTCACCATGGCCTTCGGCCTGGAGGGCACGATGCTCGCCGTCACCCAGGACCTCGACAAGGGGGTCATCGACCGCTTCCGCGCCATGCCGATGGCCAACGGAGCGGTGCTGGTGGGCCGTTCGGCCGCCGACATGCTCCAGTCGGCGGCGGGCCTCGTGCTGATGGCCGTGGTGGCGTACGCGCTGGGCTGGCGGCCGCACGGCGGGCCGGGGTCCCTGCTCGCGGTCCTCGGCCTGCTGCTCCTCTTCCGCTTCGCGATGCTGTGGATCGGCATCCACCTGGCCCTGGTCGCTGGCAGACCGGAACTGGTGCAGGCCGTGCAGATCCTCGTCTGGCCGGTCGGCTTCCTCTCCAACGCCTTCGCCACCCCGGAGGCCATGCCCGGCTGGCTGGGCACGGCCGTGCAGTGGAACCCGCTGTCCCACACGGCCACCGCCGTACGGGAACTCCTCGGCGGCCCGGCCGGCGCACCCGGCCACACCCTGCCGGCGGTGCTCTGGCCACTCGCCCTGCTCGCGGTGTTCTTCCCCCTGGCGATCCACAGATTCACCCGCCTCAGCCACTGAGCCCCCTTAAGGGGCGCGAGGAACTGCGCGACCAGCCCCGACGCACCCGCGGACGACCGACGTGCCCCGCCCCTGACCGCCCGCCTCATCACCGACACGCTCCGGACTCCGGCGGGGCAGGCGCCCCTATAGGGGCGCGGGGAACTGCGCGACCAGCCACGACGCACTCGCGGAGAGCCGACGACGTAACTCGGCCCTCCCCAGCGGAGCGCCACCGCGGGGAACTGCGCGACCAGCCACGACGCACTCGCGGAGAGCCGACGACGTAACGCGGCTTTCCCCAGCGGAGCGCCACCGCGGGGAACTGCGCGACCAGCCACGACGCACCCGCGGAGAGCCGACGACGTAACTCGGCCCTCCCCAGCGGAGCGCTCCGCTCAGTGATGGAAACCCGTAGCCGCCACCTTGTCCCGCGTCAGCGGATGCGGCTGCCGGCGCAGTTCCGGCAGGAGGCGGCCCAGCTCCTCGACGAACAGGTCGGCGAGGTCGGTCGAGAACCCGTTGCGGCACACGACCCGCAGGACGGACAGGTCCTCCCGGTGCGGCGGGAAGGTGTAGGCGGGCACCAGCCAGCCACCCTCGCGCAGCCGCCGGGAGACGTCGAAGACGTCGAACGACGTCACGTCGGCGGCCGTGGTGAAGGCGAACACCGGCAACTCGTCGCCCCGGGTCAGCAGCCGGAAGTCACCGAACGCCTCGATCCGTTCGGCGAGCGCGCGCGCCACGTCCCGGGTGGACTGCTGCACCGCCTGGTAGCCCTCGCGGCCCAGCCGCAGGAACGTGTAGTACTGCGCGACCACCTGCGCACCGGGCCGGGAGAAGTTCAGCGCGTAGGTCGGCATGTCGCCGCCGAGGTAGTTGACCCGGAAGACCAGTTCCTCGGGCAGCGCCTCCTGGTCCCGCCACAGCGCCCAGCCGACACCGGGGTAGACCAGGCCGTACTTGTGCCCCGAGGTGTTGATGGAGGCCACCCGCGGCAGGCGGAAGTCCCACACCAGGTCCTCGTCGAGGAACGGCGCGACCATGGCGCCGGACGCGCCGTCCACGTGCACCGGCACGTCCAGGCCGGTCCGCTCCTGGAGGGCGTCCAGGGCCGCGCACAGGTCGGCGATCGGCTCGTACGACCCGTCGAAGGTGGACCCGAGGATCCCGACGACCCCGATGGTGTTCTCGTCGCACAGCTCGGCCGCCGCCTGCGGGTCGAGGTGGAACCGTTCGCCCTCCATCGGGACCTGGCGGGCCTCGACCTCCCAGAAGGTGCAGAATTTCTCCCAGCAGACCTGGACGTTCACCCCCATGACGAGATTGGGGCGCACCCCACTGGACGGGTAGCGGTCGGCGTTGCGCTGCATCCACCGCCGCTTGAGCGCCATGCCGGCCAGCATGCACGCCTCGCTGGAACCGGTCGTCGAACAGCCCACGGCGGCCGACGGGTCCGGCGCGTTCCACAGAGCGGCGAGCATCGCCACGCAGCGCCGCTCCAGTTCGGCCGTGCGCGGATACTCGTCCTTGTCGATCATGTTCTTGTCCTGGCACTCGGACATCAGGACCCCGGCCTGCGGCTCCATCCAGGTGGTGACGAAGGTGGCCAGGTTGAGCCGGGAGTTGCCGTCCAGCATCAGTTCGTCGTGCACCAGCTGGTACGCCGTCGACGGAGCCAGCGGTTCGTTCGGCAGCCGGTTGGTGGGCGGGGCCTGGGTCATGCCGCCGACCGGATTGGCCTCCCCGAAGAACGGGTTGACGGACAGCCGCCCGTGTTCGTGTTTCTGCGGACCTTTGTGCAGTGCCATGGAGGCGTGCCTTCCTGGAGGGTCGGTACGGGCTCACGATAGACGGACGTAAGTTAAATAAATGGACATAAGTGGGTGAATATCCCGAAGGGGTCCGCGGCCATGCGCTTGCACCTCACGCCGCGTGAGGCGGCACCGTGGAGCGCGTACCGAGAGAAGGAGCGGAATTGAGCTACTCCGTGGGGCAGGTCGCCGGATTCGCCGGATTCGCCGGAGTCACCGTGCGGGCCCTGCACCACTACGACGAGATCGGCCTGCTGGTGCCGGGCGGACGCAGCCACGCGGGCCACCGGCGTTACAGCGACGCCGACCTCGACCGGTTGCAGCAGATCCTGTTCTACCGGGAGCTCGGCTTCCCGCTCGACGAGGTCGCGGTCCTGCTCGACGACCCGGACGCGGACCCGCGCGCGCACCTGCGCCGCCAGCACGAGTTGCTGACCGCCCGGATCGAGAAGTTGCAGCGGATGGCCGAGGCCGTGGAGCACGCCATGGAGGCACGCAGGATGGGCATCAACCTCACACCACAGGAGCGGTTCGAGGTCTTCGGCGACAAGGATCCCGAGCAGTACGCGGAGGAGACGGAGGCACGCTGGGGCGACACGGAGGCGTACGCCGAGTCGCAGCGCCGCGCCGCCCGCTACACCAAGGAGGACTGGAAGCGGCTCCAGGCCGAGGCCGACGACTGGAGCGAGCGGTACGCGGCGCTGGTGGACGCGGGCGCCGACCCGGCCGGCGAGCCGGCCATGGACTTGGCCGAGGCGCACCGGCAGCACATCTCGACGTGGTTCTACGAGTGCGCCTACGCCATGCACCGCTGTCTCGGCGAGATGTACGTGGCCGACGAACGCTTCAAGTCCTTCTACGACTCCGTGCGGCCGGGCCTGGCCGAGCACCTGCGGGCCGCGATCGACGCGAACGCGGCCCGGCACGGCACACCCGCCGACCAGGCGCTCAGGCCCTGTCGATGATCACCGCCGTCCCGTACGCGCAGACCTCGGTCCCCGCGTCGGCCGCCTCGGTCACATCGAACCGGAAGGCCAGGACGGCGTTGGCGCCACGCGCGCGTGCCTGCTCGACGAGCCGGTCCATGGCCTGGGCGCGGGTCTGCACGAGTGTCTTGGTCAGTCCCTTCAGTTCACCGCCGATCATCGACTTCAGACCGGCGCCGATCTGACTGCCCAGGTGCCGGGAGCGCACGGTCAGCCCGAAGACCTCACCGATGACCTCGCGCACCCGGTACCCGGGAACGTCGTTCGTCGTGACGACCAGCACATCGGGCTGGGGTCCCTGGCCACCGCCGTATTCATCGATACTCATGGCCCACAGCTTTACCCATGGCCCACAGCTTTGTCCCAGCCGGCCCACAGTGCATCCTGGAGCCACCGGTGGAACCTGGGGCGTGCACATCGCGTTGATAGCGTTGTGCGGTCGTACCTGGACGCCACCGCCATCCTCACTCCTCAGGAGCCCGGAACCGTGATGCCGCTTGCCCTCGGCCCGAGCTGGCTGGACCCCAATTACCTGCTGGACACCTACAGCGTCTGGGGTCTGCTGCTCGTCGTCTTCGCCGAGTCCGGACTGCTCATCGGCTTCTTCCTGCCCGGTGACTCGCTGCTGTTCACGGCCGGACTGCTGATCACCTCGGGCCAGCTGGACTTCCCGTTGTGGGGCGCCATCGCCCTCATCTGCGTCGCCGCGATCCTCGGTGACCAGGCGGGCTACATGTTCGGCAAGAAGGTCGGCCCGAGCCTCTTCAACCGCCCGGACTCCCGTCTCTTCAAGCAGGAGAACGTCGCCAAAGCGCACGAGTTCTTCGAGAAGTACGGCCCGAAGTCCCTGATCCTGGCCCGCTTCGTGCCCGTCGTGCGCACGTTCACGCCGATCATCGCGGGCGTCAGTGGCATGAAGTACCGCTCGTTCCTGACCTTCAACGTCATCGGCGGCGTCCTGTGGGGCGCGGGCGTGACCCTGCTCGGCTCCTGGCTCGGCAAGATCGAGTTCGTCAACAAGAACATCGAGGCGATCCTGATCCTGATCGTCCTCGTCTCGGTGGTTCCGCTCATCATCGAGTTCCTGCGCGCCCGCGCGAAGAGCAGGAAGAACCCGCCCGCCGAGCAGACCGCCGCGCAGCCCTTCCAGCAGCAGCCCCCGGCCGGGGACGACGCCACGACCCAGCTGCGCCGCATCGAGCCGGCCTACGGTCAGCAGCCTCAGCAGCCTCAGCAGTCTTACGGCCGGCAGCCGCAGCAGCCTTATGGTCAGCAGCCCTATGGCCAGCAGCCTCAGCAGCCCTATGGCCAGCAGCCTCAGCAGCGACCCCGGCCCCGGCCGCAGTCCCACCCCCAGCAGGCGCAGCCGCAGCAGCCCCAGGACCCGTACGGCGGCTGGAACCAGGGCCAGGACGGCCGGGGTTACGACAACCAGGGGTACGGCGGTCAGGGCTACGGCGAGCAGGGTTACGACAACCAGGGCCACGGCGGTCAGGGCTACGGCGAGCAGGGTCACGACAACCAGGGCCACGGCGGGCAGGGGTACGGCCAGCAGGGTCACGACAACGGGGGATACGGCGGCGGGCAGTACCCGTACGACTCCCGCCAGGGCGACCACCGCCCCTGAGCGACGCAACGGCCGGCAACGCAACGCCCGGCAACGCAACGCCCGGCAACGCAACGGCCGATGACGCAGAGGCCGGCGACGCAACGGCCCCTCGGCGCAAGCGGGTCAGAAACCCCTGGTCCGCTTGGCCGCCCGCCGCTTCCGGGCGGAGCCGACCCGGAGGAACAACCGCGAGATCTCCGACCCGAGGTTGACCCCGATCGCGATGGCCATGGCGAGGGACACGGCCTTCGCCAGCGACACCAGCCCCTTGTCGATCTCGTTCTGCGCGATGGACAGCAGCCCGAAGTAGGTGGCCGAGCCCGGCAGCAGCGGCCCGATCGCGGCCGTCGTGTACGGCAGCGCGGACGCGAACCGGTAGCGCGACAGCAACTGCCCGAAGAGGCCCACCAGACCCGCCGCCACCGCCGTGGAGGCGACCGGTGAGATGCCGCCGACGTCGTGCATGGCGCCGTACACCGCCCAGGCGACGCCCCCGTTGAGGGTGACGGCCAGCACGGTGGATCGTTCCTGCTGGAGCAGCACGGCGAAGGTCAGCGACAGCAGCATCGACGCGGCGATCTGGAGCAGCGGCCGGCCCTCGATGTTCACCGCCGCCTCGGGGTTGAGCCGACCGCCCAGCTTCACCCCGAAATACAGGATCGTCAGCACCCCGATGACGATGCCGGTGAAGAAGTACATGACCTCCAGCAGGCGCGCGGACGCGGTGATGTAGAAGCCGGTCAGACCGTCCTGCACGCCCGCCACCAGCGCCCGCCCCGGCAGCAGCGCGAACAGTCCACCGGTGATCACGGCCGACGCCCGTACGTCGGCGTGCGCCAGGGTGAGCGCCACCCCGATCGCGGCCGGCGGCGTCGCGGCCACCGTGAACTGGTAGAACTCCGGCAGCCCGCGCCCCGCGCACAGCCAGGCGAGCCGGTCGCCGAGCATCGCGCCCAGCGCGGCGGCGAAGAACACGACGAGATCGCCGCCGACCAGGACCGAGGCGGCACCGGCCAGCAGTCCGCTCGCCGAGGTCAGCGCCCAGCCGGGGTACGGGTGCCGGTTGCGGCGGATCTCCGCGAGCCGCCCGTACGCCTCCTCCAGGGAGATGTGGGTCTCCGGGTCGGTCAGGTCGTCCACGAGCCGGAAGACGGCCGCCAGGCGCGTGTAGTCGGTGCCGCGCCTGCGGACCGTCCGCGAGGCCATCACCGGGTCCTCCACCAGCGACGGCTGGTGCGAGATCGACAGCAGGGTGAAGGTGACGCTGGGCTCGCACCGGTCGAGCCCGTAGGACCGGCAGACCGCGAACATCGCGGCCTCCACGTCCTCGGCGTTCTCACCGCCCGCCAGCAGCAGCTCGCCGATGCGCAGGGTCAGGTCGAGCACGCGCGGCACGGCCGGGCCGCCCTCCTCCGCCTTCTGCACCAGCTCCGGCGCCGGGCGGTCGGCCACCGGCATGCGCAGCATCGTGCGCATCCGGTCCTGCCAGGGCGCGTCCTTGGTCAGGCTGACGGCCGGGACGCCGGCGGGCGGGGTGAACGAGGAGAGGCGGTGCTGGGGGCTGTGGCCGCTGGGCGGGGTGAACGCCGAACCCTCCGGTTCGGCGCCCGACGGGTGCGGCGCGTCGAGACCCTCCGGCACGGAGAACTCGGAGGTGGTGTCGGACTCACCGCAGGTCCGGGGGACCGCGAGTCCCTCGGGAACGGTGAATTCCGAGGTCAGCTCGGGGTCGTACCTCGCCTCGTCCGAGCGGGGCTTGCGGTCTGCTGCCTCCGTCACTCCTCAACGCCCCCTGAACGGCTACGTCCCCCGGACGACGACACTCTCGGGAAGGTCCTGGAAGATTCTGGGAGACGGCGCTCCCGAACGACAACCTCCGAACGCCCCAGTATGCGCGGGGACGCACCGACGGGCCGTACGCGCACGCGTACGGCCCGTCCGTGGAGCAGTGGCTCAGTGACCGCCCTGCTCCTTGAAGCGCTTGTAGGACCGCTCGATCTCCGCCTCGGCGTCCGTACGGCCCACCCAGTTGGCGCCCTCGACCGACTTGCCGGGCTCCAGGTCCTTGTAGACCTCGAAGAAGTGCTGGATCTCCAGGCGGTCGAACTCGGACACGTGGTGGATGTCGCGCAGGTGCTCCACGCGCGGGTCGGTGGCCGGCACGCACAGCAGCTTGTCGTCGCCGCCCGCCTCGTCCGTCATGCGGAACATGCCGATCGCGCGGCAGCGGATCAGGCAGCCCGGGAAGGTCGGCTCCTCCAGGATGACCAGCGCGTCCAGCGGGTCGCCGTCCTCGCCGAGGGTGTTCTCGACGAAGCCGTAGTCGGCCGGGTAGGCGGTCGAGGTGAAGAGACGACGGTCCAGGCGGATACGACCGGTCTCGTGGTCCACCTCGTACTTGTTCCGCGAACCCTTCGGGATCTCGATCGTGACGTCGAACTCCACCGGTGGCTCCTCCATGATCAGCACATAGTTCTGGTGGTTAAGTGTCCCTCACGCAGCTGTGTGATCGCGAAAGGGGCTGGTGGTCATGCCAGAGCTGAGGCATTGGCGTGCCGCGAGGCCGCACCTGGTGCGGGTCACGAACGCCGTACGACTGCGTCTGGCAGGGTTCGCGGCGACCGTCCGGCCACGGGTCGCGCGGCTCGTTCGGGCCGTGGAACCGCAGCTCGCGCGGCTCGTTCGGGCCGTGGAACCACAGCTCGCGCGGATCCCCGGGCCCCGGACCGCGCGGACCTGGCAGTACACCGCGGGCGCCGCCACCGCCGGGCTGGCACTGGCCGCCGGGGTGGTGACGGCCGCCGGCCCCTGGGACGCCACGGGTCAGCGTACGGCCGAGCGGGACCGGGCCGCCGCCCTCGGGCGGGCAGGTGGCACAGATCACGGTGCCGACTCCGGCACCGTCGCGCCGCCCCGCCCCGCCCCGAGCGCGGCCCCCGTGCTGACGGGTCTCGGCGGCACCGCGCGGGCCGCGGACGCCGCCCGCGGGGGAAAGTCCCTCGCGGACGTCCTCGGCCCGCTGCTGGACGTCCCGGCGCTCGGCGACGCGCACGCCGCTGTGGTCGTCGACGTGGCGTCCGGCGAACATCTGTACGACACCGCCGGGGGCGAACCGCTGACCCCCGCCTCCACCACGAAGATCGCCACGGCGGTCGCCGCCCTCTCCGCCCTCGGCCCGGACCACCGCCTGACCACCCGCACCGTCCTGGAGCCCGGCACCGACCGGCTCGTCCTGGTCGGCGGCGGCGACCCCACCCTCACCGCCCGCACGGAGACCGGCGGCTGGGCCAGCCTGCGCACGCTCGCCACCGACACCGCGAAGGCGCTGCGCGCCCGCGGCGTCCGCAAGGTCACGCTGGCCTACGACAGCACCCTGTACGCGGGCTCCGACCTGCACCCCATCGGCGTCAACGACAACCTCGCCCGCGTCGACGCCCTGATGACCGACGAGGGCCGCACCGACGGCTCGACGAGCGGCCCGGCGCCCCGGGTGCCCGATCCCGCGTCGGCCGCGGCCCGCACCTTCGCCGGTCTCCTGGCGGACGCCGGCGTGCGAACGACCGCGCCCGCCCCGGCCAAGGCCGAGGGCGGCGTCGCCACCCTCGCCACCGTCTCCTCACCGCCCCTGTCCGACCTGGTCGAACGCATGCTGACCAACAGCGACAACGATCTCGGCGAGGCCCTGGCCCGGCAGACCGCCGTCGCCACCGGTGTCCGCGCCGACTTCGCCGGCGGCGGGCGGGCCATCGCCGCCCAGTTGACGAAGCTGGGCCTGCCGACGGCGGGCGCCGCGTTCCACGACGGCAGCGGCCTCAACCGCGACGACCGGCTGACGGCGGACCTCCTCACCGCCCTCCTGGCCAAGGCCGCCTCCCCGGCCCGCCCCGACCTGCGCCCGGTCCTCACCGGCCTTCCCGTGGCCGGCTTCTCCGGCACCCTCAGCGACCGCTACAAGAACGCCGCGGCGGGCCTCGTACGGGCCAAGACGGGCACCCTGACGGGCGTGAACGCGCTGGCCGGAACCGTGGTCGACCGGGACGGCCGACTGCTGGCCTTCGCTTTCCTCGCATCGAACACGACAAACCCGACCGAGGCCCAGACAGCCCTGGACACGACGGCCACGGCCCTGACGAACTGATCACACCGGCCTGGGACGAGCACCCCCTGTGAGCGCCGCGGGTGACGCGCCCCTGCAAGAAGAGGCGGGGGAACCGCGCGCTCAACCACGACGCACCCGCACCTGCCCACGACCATGCGCACCCCCTGCCCCCATCGCACCCCCTCACCCGTCCCACTTCCGTACCCGTCCCACTTCCGTACCCGTCCCACTCCCGTACCCGTCCCACTCCCGTACCCGTCCCACTCCCGTACCCGACCCACTCCCGCGCCCCTGCCCCCATCGCACCCCACACCCAGCGGAGCGCCCTCGTACGGCCTGCCCCAAGTGGTAACGCTCACGTACCGTTGACGCATGACGAGCATCGGCGGTGCCGCTTCTTCTGGGATGGTCGACTGGAATCTCGCGGTCGCGACCGCGACCCGGCTCGTACGGCCGGGCCCCGAGGTGAGCCGCGACGAGGCCCGCGCCGTCGTCGCGGAACTGCGCCGGCACGCGAAGGCGTCGGAGGAGCACGTCCGCGGCTTCACCCGGATGGGCGGCGAGGACATCCACGACACCCCCGTCCTCGTCGTCGACCGCCCCGGCTGGATCCGGGCGAACGTCGCCGGGTTCCGGGAGATCCTGCGGCCGCTGCTCGACAAGATGCAGGAGCGGCGCGGCGGCACGCCGGGCGGCGCGGTCCTCGGCGCCGTCGGCGGCAAGGTCACCGGCGTCGAACTCGGCATGCTGCTGTCCTTCCTCTCCTCCCGCGTCCTCGGCCAGTACGAGACCTTCGCCCCGGCCACCCGGGACCTCCCGGCGGGCGAGAACGGCGGCGGCCGGCTGCTGCTGGTCGCGCCGAACATCGTCCACGTCGAGCGCGAACTCGACGTCCAGCCGCACGACTTCCGGCTGTGGGTGTGCCTGCACGAGGAGACGCACCGCACGCAGTTCTCCGCGGTGCCCTGGCTGCGCGACCACCTGGAGGGCGAGATCCAGGCGTTCCTCGCGGAGACCGACGTCGACCCCATGACCGTCCTGGAACGCATCCGCGAGGCCGCCCAGTCGCTGGCCGGCGGGCGCCCCGAGGCGGAGGAGGCCGACGGCGGCCGGTCCTTCGTGGAACTGGTGCAGACCCCCGCCCAGCGGGAGATCCTGGGCCGGCTCACCGCCGTCATGTCGCTGCTGGAGGGCCACGCCGACTTCGTGATGGACGGGGTCGGTCCGGACGTCGTGGCGAGCGTCGCCGAGATCCGCGAGAAGTTCCAGCAGCGCCGGGCCAAGGGCGCCTCCCGGCTGGACATGGCCCTGCGCAAGCTGCTCGGCCTGGATGCCAAACTCAGGCAGTACCGGGACGGCGAGCGGTTCGTACGAGCCGTCGTCGAGCAGGTCGGCATGGACGGCTTCAACCGTGTGTGGACGTCCCCGAACACCCTGCCCACCAAGGCGGAGATCGCCAAACCGGCGGACTGGGTCACACGGGTGCACGGCAGGACGGAGTCGTGAACGGCACGCGGGCGTCGTGAAACCGATCCGGTCCACGGCAGGCGAACGCCCCTTCAATCACCCGTCCGAGGGACCGTGTGCCATGGGTAGGCGTGCAATGCTCGGGGAACGGCCCGTTTCTGTCACCATCTACACACTCTGAGTGACCGGCATCGGGCTCACCCCCCGAAAACTTCATGAAGGGAACCGGACATGGGTCCCCATCCTGCGGTCGCGGCGATACGCCTGGCGGTCCGCCGCGTCCTGACCGACCTCCTCGCCCACGACACCCCCGCATCCCCCGCACCCCCCGCATCCCCGGCGGCCGGGCATCGGCGCGCGGTCCCGCGCGGCGGCGTCCGCGGCGCCGTGTACGAGCGTTCCCCGTCCCCGCTCGTACTCGTGGCGTGCTCCGGCGGCGCCGACTCCATGGCACTCGCCTCCGCACTCGCCTTCGAAGCCCCCAAACTCGGCATCCGCGCCGGCGGCATCACCGTCGACCACGGCCTCCAGCAGGGCTCCGACGCCCGCGCCGGCGAGGTCGTGCTGCGGCTGCGGGAACTCGGTCTCGAACCGGTCGAGTCCATCAGCGTGCGGGTCGGCCGCTCGGGCGGCCCGGAAGCAGCCGCCCGCGACGCCCGCTACGCCGCCCTCGACGCCGCAGCCGACCGCCACGGCGCCCTCGCGATCCTGCTCGGCCACACCCGTGACGACCAGGCCGAAACCGTCCTGCTCGGCCTCGCCAGGGGCTCCGGCATCCGCTCCCTGTCCGGCATGGCCGCGGTCTCGGGGGCCGGCGGCCGTTACCGGCGCCCGTTCCTCCACCTCGACCGGCAGACGGCCCGCAAGGCGTGCATGGTCCAGTCCCTGCCGGTCTGGGACGACCCCCACAACGCGGATCCGGCGTACACCCGCTCCCGGCTCCGCCACGAGGGACTGCCCGCGCTGGAGAAGGCGCTCGGCAAGGGCGTCGTGGAGGCGCTGGCCCGCACCGCGCAACTGTCCCGCGACGACGCCGACGCCCTCGACACCTGGGCCAGCCAGGCCGAGACCGCCGTACGCGACGCCACCGGCCTCCTGGAGTGCGCCAAACTGTGCGCGCTGCCGTCCGCCGTGCGCCGCCGCGTCCTGCGCCGTGCCGCCATCGAGGCGGGCGCTCCGGCCGGCTCGCTGTTCGCCCGGCACATCGAGGAGGTCGACCGGCTGATCACCGGCTGGCGCGGCCAGGGAGCCATCAACCTCCCGGGCAAAGTCGTCGCCCAGAGGCAGGGTGGCAGACTGGTCATCCGGCAAGCCTGAAACCCACCTCTCCGCGCGGAGGGACCGGACGGGCCGGGGCCGTAACTGCGGGACGACCGAAAGTGATGCGGGTGGACGCGAACGACATGGGTGCCGACCTCCAGCAGGTGCTCATCAGCAAAGAAGAGATCGACGCGAAGCTGGTCGAACTGGCCGCGAAGATCGACGCGGAGTACGCGGGCAAGGACCTGTTGATCGTCGGTGTCCTCAAGGGGGCCGTGATGGTCATGGCGGACCTCGCCCGTGCGCTGTCCACCCCCGTCACCATGGACTGGATGGCCGTGTCCTCCTACGGCGCGGGCACCCAGTCCTCCGGTGTGGTGCGGATCCTCAAGGACCTCGACACCGACATCAAGGGCAAGCACGTCCTCATCGTCGAGGACATCATCGACTCCGGCCTGACCCTGTCCTGGCTGATCTCGAACCTCGGTTCCCGCGAGCCCGCCACCCTCAAGGTGTGCACGCTGCTGCGCAAGCCCGAGGCCGCGAAGGTCGCCATCGACGTGGAGTGGGTCGGGTTCGACATTCCCAACGAGTTCGTGGTCGGCTACGGACTCGACTACGCCGAGAAGTACCGCAACCTCCCGTTCGTCGGTACGCTCGCGCCTCACGTCTACGGCGGCTGAACCCATCGGGTACAGGCCCGTGGCACGACCGGGAACCCCAGCGGGTCTCGCGCCGTTGGAGCATGCAGAGACGGGATTGCCAGCCGTCCGTGCGCCTTCGGGCAACAATGCTGGGGTACCGTCAGAAGAACTGTCTTATCAAACTCACTATGGCAGGAGGGACGGGGCGAAACCGCTCCGTATGGATGGACGTGAAGCGATACTTCCGTGGGCCGGTCATGTGGATCGTGCTGGCCGTCCTTGCCGTGGTCGTGTTGATGCAGGTCGTCGGCTCGTCCGGCGGCTACAAGACGGTGGACACCGGCCAGGTCGTGGCGGCGATCAACGACAACAGGGTGGAGTCGGCCAAACTCACCACCGGTGACGAACAGAGCATCAAGGTCACCCTCAAGGACGGCCAGAAGGTCGACGGCAGCTCGAAGATCCAGGCGAGCTACATCGGCGACCAGGGCGTGACCATCGCGGACACGCTGCAGACCAAGTACCAGGCCAAGCAGATCCCGGACGGCTACACCGTGTCGCCGTCCAAGCAGAACCCGTTCGTCGGCGTCCTGCTCTCGCTGCTGCCCTTCGTCCTGATCGTGGTCGTCTTCCTGTTCCTGATGAACCAGATGCAGGGCGGCGGCTCCCGGGTCATGAACTTCGGGAAGTCGAAGGCCAAGCTCATCACCAAGGACACGCCCAAGACGACCTTCTCGGACGTCGCGGGCTCGGACGAGGCCGTCGAGGAACTCCAGGAGATCAAGGAGTTCCTTCAGGAGCCGGCCAAGTTCCAGGCCGTCGGCGCCAAGATCCCCAAGGGCGTGCTGCTGTACGGCCCGCCCGGCACGGGCAAGACCCTGCTCGCGCGCGCCGTGGCCGGCGAGGCAGGGGTCCCCTTCTACTCGATCTCGGGTTCCGACTTCGTCGAGATGTTCGTCGGTGTCGGTGCCTCCCGGGTCCGTGACCTGTTCGAGCAGGCGAAGGCCAACGCCCCGGCGATCGTCTTCGTCGACGAGATCGACGCCGTCGGCCGCCACCGCGGTGCCGGCCTGGGCGGCGGTCACGACGAGCGCGAGCAGACGCTGAACCAGCTGCTCGTCGAGATGGACGGCTTCGACGTCAAGGGCGGCGTGATCCTCATCGCCGCGACGAACCGTCCGGACATCCTCGACCCGGCGCTGCTGCGCCCCGGCCGTTTCGACCGTCAGATCGCGGTCGACCGCCCGGACATGCAGGGCCGTCTGGAGATCCTCAAGGTCCACCAGAAGGGCAAGCCGGTCGCCCCGGACGTCGACCTCTCGGCCGTCGCCCGTCGCACCCCCGGCTTCACCGGCGCCGACCTGTCGAACGTGCTGAACGAGGCGGCGCTGCTCACGGCCCGCAGCGACCGGAAGCTGATCGACAACCAGATGCTGGACGAGGCGATCGACCGGGTGGTCGCGGGCCCGCAGAAGCGGACCCGGATCATGTCGGACAAGGAGAAGAAGATCACCGCGTACCACGAGGGCGGACACGCCCTGGTCGCGGCGGCCTCCCCGAACTCCGACCCGGTGCACAAGATCACCATCCTGTCCCGCGGCCGGGCCCTCGGCTACACGATGGTGCTCCCCGACGAGGACAAGTACTCCACGACCCGCAACGAGATGCTGGACCAGCTCGCCTACATGCTGGGCGGTCGCGCGGCCGAGGAACTGGTCTTCCACGACCCGACCACGGGCGCCGCGAACGACATCGAGAAGGCCACCACCACGGCCCGCGCGATGGTCACGCAGTACGGCATGACCGAGCGTCTCGGCGCGATCAAGTTCGGCGGCGACAACACCGAGCCGTTCCTCGGACGTGAGATGGCTCACCAGCGCGACTACTCGGAAGAGGTCGCCGCTCTGGTGGACGAGGAAGTCAAGAAGCTCATCGAGAACGCGCACAACGAAGCCTGGGAGATCCTGGTCGAGAACCGCGACGTCCTCGACAACCTCGTCCTGGCCCTCCTGGAGAAGGAGACCCTGGGCAAGGAGGAGATCGCCGAGATCTTCGCGCCGATCGTCAAGCGCCCGCCGCGGCCCGCCTGGACCGGTTCCTCCCGGCGTACGCCGTCCACCCGCCCGCCGGTGCTCTCCCCCAAGGAGCTGGCACTGACCAACGGTGCGAACGGCTCGACGCCGGCGATCAGCACGGCCAAGTCCACGGCGGCGGAGTCCGCCCCGGTGGTCGAGCCGTCGCCGGAGGACCGCCCGGAGAGCTGACCCACCGGTGTGGCCATGGCCACACCGGTCCGGGATGAATGCCGCGCCCCCCAGGGTTCTAGCCTTGGGGGGCGCGGCATTTCGGTTATGTCGGCGTGTGAGCTACAGGAACGAGGCACCCAATGACCGATCCCGTGACCCTGGACGGCGAGGGCACCATCGGTGAGTTCGACGAGAAGCGCGCCGAGAACGCCGTACGCGAGCTCCTGATCGCGGTCGGCGAGGACCCGGACCGCGAGGGGCTGAGGGAGACACCGGCGCGGGTGGCGCGGGCCTACCGGGAGTTGTTGGCAGGGCTGCGGCAGGAGCCGGAGGACGTCCTGACGACGACGTTCGACCTGGGTCACGACGAGATGGTCCTGGTGAAGGACATCGAGATCGTGTCGCTGTGCGAGCACCATCTGCTGCCGTTCCACGGTGTGGCGCACGTCGGATACATCCCGGCCGAGACCGGTAAGATCACCGGCTTGTCGAAGCTGGCGCGTCTGGTGGAGGTGTTCGCCCGCCGGCTACAGGTGCAGGAACGACTCACCACGCAGATCGCCGACTCCCTGGTGCGGATCCTGGAGGCCCGGGGCGTGATCGTCGTCATCGAGGCCGAGCACATGTGCATGTCCGTGCGCGGCATCCGCAAGCCCGGTGCCAGGACCACGACGTCGGCCGTGCGCGGGCAGCTCAGGGACGCCACGACGCGCGCCGAGGCGATGAGCCTGATACTGGCGCGCTGACCGGTCCGCGAGCCGTCAGGCCACCGGCTGCGCTCCCGGGTGGTCGTTGTCGTCGTCGTCCTCGGGGAGCTTGCAGACGCGCTCCAGGAACAGGGCGGCCGCTATCACCGCGATTCCGGCCAGGACGCAGAAACCGGCGTAGAACGCCTGGTCGCGGCGGGCCGGGATGTCGAGGATCTCCAGGAGGAACACACCCGTGCCGCCGTACATGCCGGCGACGAGGGCGGCGACCAGGGCACTGGCCTGGCCGAAGACGACCGCGCGGGCGGCCATCAGGGGGTCGACGCCCTTGGCGCCGGGACGGCGCTCCCGCTGGGCCCGGAGCCGGGCGCGCAGCGACAGCGCCGTGGACAGCAGGACCACCGCGATCAGGGCGAGGACGATGGGCGCGGCCAGCGGGACGCTGGGGAGCGTCCCCACCGAGTTCCACAGCCGGGCGCCTGCCCAGGACAGCACTCCGGCGATGAAGAACACGCCGACCAGCATCCTGATGCGCAGCTCTTTCACGGTGTTTGTTCAGCTCCCCCGCACGGTGGTCGTGGGCGGCCACTTCCAGCGTGTCCGTCCCGTGGTCGTCTCGACCTTAACGACTACTCCGGCAATCGGAGTTCCAGGTCCGCGCGGGCTTCCACGCCGCTGCGGGTGACGGTGCCGAGCAGGTCGGCGACGGCGCCGCGGCCGGGGAGTTGGGCGTCGGGGTCCAGATCGTGCCAGGGCGCCAGCACGAAGGCGCGTTCGTGCGCGCGCGGGTGGGGGAGGGTGAGCTGCGGGTCGGCGGAGACGAAGTCGGCGTACGACACGATGTCCACGTCGAGGGTGCGCGGTCCCCAGTGTTCGTCCCGCACCCGGTTGAACGCCTCCTCGACCGCGTGCGCCCGCTCCAGCAGGGAGGACGGCGGCAGGGTGGTCCGCAGCACCACCACCGCGTTGAAGTACGAGGGCTGGCTGCCGGGCGCCACGCCCCACGGCTCCGTCTCGTACACCGGGGAGACCGCCTTGATGCGGACGCCCGGGGTGTCCTCCAGGGCGTCGATGGCGCCCTGGAGGGTCTCCAGCCGGTTGCCGAGGTTGGAGCCGAGGGAGAGCACGGCGCGTTTGGGATTCTGCAAGGTGGTGTCGGCGGCGTCGACCTTCTCGACGACGGAGGCGGGCACCGGCTGGACGGTCGGGTCGCTCGGACCCTGCGTGAAGGATGCGGTCATACTCGGCTCCGGGTGATGGTGACGGTCACGTCGTCGAAGGGAACCGTGATCGGCGCGTCCGGCTTGTGGACGCAGACCTCGACCTCCTCGACCCCTTCGTGCTTCAGGCAGGTCCGGGCGATGCGCTCGGCGAGGGTCTCGATGAGATCCACCGGGTCGCCCTCGACCACGGCGACGACCTCCTCGGCGACGATGCCGTAGTGCACGGTCTTCGTCAGGTCGTCGTCGGCAGCGGCCGGCCGGGTGTCCAGGCCCAGGACGAGGTCGACGACGAAGGGCTGGCCCTTCTCGCGTTCCTCGGGGAAGACACCGTGGTGCCCGCGGGCCTTGAGGCCGCGCAACGCGACACGATCCACGCGAATCACTCCTGCAATCGTCGGGACGGCCGATTCGTACCGAGAGCGGGCGGCGCACCGGCCTCAGACGAATCTACCTGCGGGCACTGACAGCACCGGGTCACGGGGGTGTGCGCCCGGCCGGGTACCGGGAGGTTTCACCACGTGTTTCCCTGGGGGAACCCGGCGGCTCACAGGCCGGTGGCCGACCTGCTCGCCGGTCTGTGGTCCCAGCCACTTCCCGGTGCCTGGCAGGCGCCTACCCGCTCAGGCCGGAGAGTCGTCGTCCTCGTCCTCATTGTTTTCGGTCAGAACCGGGGAGGCGTGGTGCGACCAGAGCTTCCAGCCGTCGGATGTGCGGTGGAACACGTTCGTGGCGACGACGAGCTGGCCGACCAGCGGGCCCAGCTCCGCGCCGGCCTCGGGGGCCGGTCCGCCGCTGAGGATGTTCTCGGTACAGGTCACCAGGGCGGTGTCACCGGTGACGGAGACGTGCACATCGGTGAGGAAGAACTGGATGTAGTCGGTGTTCGCCATGATCAGCGCGTACGACCTCAGGACCTCGCCGCGGCCGGTGAGCACCGGCCAGCCGGGGTGCACGCAGGACATCACGCCGGTGTCCGCCGGATCGTGGTACTCCTCGTCGACGCCCAGGTCGGCCGGGTCGAGCCAGAGCGAGGACAGCTTCTCGAAGTCACCCTCCTCCATCGCCTCGTAGTAGGCGGTGTTGGCCAGCTCGACCTGTTCGACGTCCGTACGGGCGGCGCTCACCGGCTTTCTCCGGTGCCGTGTGCGGGGCCCGAGACCGGCGTGCCGTGCGCCGGGTGCTCCGGGGCGCGCGCCTCCTGCACGGCTCGCGCCACGCGTACCGCGTCCGCCGTGGCGCGCACCTCGTGGACGCGCACGGCCCAGGCGCCGGCCTGCGCGGCGAGCGCGGAGACGGCGGCGGTGGCGGCGTCGCGCTCCCGGGCGGGCGGCGGCGCGCCCTCCGGGCCGGCCAGGACCCGGCCGAGGAACCGCTTGCGGGAGGCGGCGACGAGCAGCGGGTGGCCCAGGGTGAGCAGGCGGTCGAGGTGGGCGAGGAGGGTGAGGTCGTGCCCGGCCTCCTTGGAGAAGCCGAGTCCGGGGTCGACGACGACTCGGTCGGCGGCGATGCCGCCCGCCAGGACCGCCTCCACGCGCGCGTGCAGTTCGTCGACGACTTCGGTGACGACGTCCTCGTACACGCCCTGGACGGTGCTGCCTTCCAGGAAGCCGCGCCAGTGCATGACGACGAAGGGGGCGCCCGCCTCGGCCACCACCGGGATCATCGCGGGGTCGGCGAGACCGCCGCTGACGTCGTTGACGAGGACGGCGCCGGCCGCGAGGGACTGCGCGGCGACCGAGGCGCGCATGGTGTCGACGGAGACGACGACGCCCTCGGCGGCGAGGCCGCGGACGACGGGGACGACCCGCCTCAGCTCCTCGGACTCGTCGACGCGGGTGGCACCGGGGCGGGTGGACTCGCCGCCGACGTCGACCAGGTCGGCTCCCTCGGCGACGAGGTCGAGGCCGTGTTTGACGGCGGCGGACGTGTCGAAGAAGCGGCCGCCGTCGGAGAAGGAGTCGGGGGTCACGTTCACGACGCCCATGACCGCGCAGCGGTCCCATGCCGGAAGGCCCGCCACTCGGCCGCGGCCGGTCAGGTAGTTCATACGCTCAGCGTAGGCCCCGGGCGGGACGGGCAGAGTGCCCGGCCCGGCGCGGCTCAGGCGGCTCGTACGTCTCGTTCCGGCACGCTGTGGGCGCACTCGCGGGCGGCGGCGGCCGAGCGGCGCCGCAGGAAGCGGGGCAGCGGCAGGGCGAGGCTCACGAAGCCCTCCGCCTGCATGGCGGCGAGCCCGATGCGGGGCAGGTCGCCGGAGGCGCGGTAGACGACGAACCGCGGCTCCCAGCGTGGCTGGAACTTGGCGTTGAACTTGTACAGCGACTCGATCTGGAACCAGCGCGAGAGGAAGACCAGCAGCCCGCGCCAGGCGCGCAGCACCGGTCCCGCGCCGATCTTCTCGCCGCGGGCCAGGGCCGAGCGGAACATCGCGAAGTTGAGCGAGACCCGGGTGATGCCGAGCTTCGGCGCCGCCTGGAGGGCGGCGACGATCAGCAGTTCGTTCATGCCCGGGTCGGCCGTCCGGTCGCGGCGCATCAGGTCCAGGGACACGCCGTCCTTGCCCCAGGGCACGAAGTGCAGGATGGCCTTCAGGTCGCCGTACGGACCGGGCTGGTCCTCGCTCCGCGCGGCACCTGGCGTGGCGCCGTCCGGGGCGTCGCCGTCGGACCGGTGCGCGGTGGCGATCAGGCAGTCGCCGTCGGCCGGGTCGCCGATGCGGCCGAGCGCCATGGAGAAGCCGCGCTCGGTGTCGGTGCCGCGCCAGTCCTCGGCGGCCCGCCGGACGCGTTCGAGTTCTCCCTCGCTGAGATCACGAATGTGCCGGACCCGGGTTTCGTAACCCGCTCGTTCGATCCGCTTGACCATTTGCCGGACGTTGCGCATCGCGCGTCCGGCCAGCGAGAAATCCGCGACGTCCACCACCGCCTCGTCGCCGAGTTCCAGCGCGTCCAGGCCGGTCTCCCGGGTCCACACCTCGCCGCCGGTCTCCGAGCAGCCCATCACGGCGGGGGTCCACGAGTGGGCCGTGGCCTCGTCCATGAAGCGTTCGATGGCGCCGGGCCAGGCTTCGACGTCGCCGATCGGGTCGCCGCTGGCGAGCATCACGCCGGAGACCACGCGGTAGGTCACGGCCGCCTTGCCGCTGGGTGAGAACACGACCGCCTTGTCGCGGCGCAGCGCGAAGTGGCCGAGGGAGTCGCGCCCGCCGTGTTTCACCAGCAGCGCGCGCAGCCGGGCCTCGTCCTCCTCGGTCAGGCGCGCGGCCGGGTGTTCCGGGCGGAAGGCGAGGTAGATGGTGGTGACCGCGGTGAGCAGGCCGAGGGCGCCGAGGGAGAAGGCGACCGTCCAGGAGGTGGCGCCCCGGTAGTCGACGGGTCCCTCGAAGCCGAACAGGCCGTACAGGACGTGCGTCAGGCGGTCGGCCAGGCTCGGGTCGCCGATCGTCCGCCTCGGGTGGACGCTGACGATGACCAGGCCGAGGGCGAGGGAACCGGCCCCCATGAGGACGAAGTTGGCGACCGCGCGCCAGCGGCTGCGCGGGTCGGGCAGGGCGGCGAACTCGCCGCGGTGGCGCAGCAGCGCCACGAGCAGCACCAGCGAGATGAGCGCTCCGATGACGGAGTGCCGGTAGGCGAACTGCGCCACGGCACCGGCCGGCAGCAGCGCGACCGCGGCCCGCCACGCCCGGCGCTTGCGCCGTTTGAGCCCGTGCGCGAGCAGCAGCAGGAGCACGCCGGTGCTGAGCGAGAGCGCGGCGGCGAACGGGCCGAGGGCGCCGGGCAGCACTTCGGCCAGCGCGTGCATGCGGCTGTGCCTGAAGCGCGGGAAGACGCTGGCCGCGATGTCCAGGAGGCCCACGAAGGCGCCCGCCCGGCCGATCAGGGCGGGGACGGCTTCGGGGCGCGGGCCGCGGAGTATGCGCCGCGCCGCGCTCGGCTGCCTGGGAACCTCGCCCGACACATCCCCATCTATCCTGACAGACATCGCATCCCGTAGTTCTGCGAGAGACCTTGAACCCGGTGCCGATCGGGCATCCGGCGACATTGCGCCCTCTAGGACGGTGTCTCGACCGGGGAGGTTCACTCCCCATCGGAAAGCCGGTTCAAAGGCAACGGAAAGCCCGGGGCAAGCCCTCGCGACGAGAGCGTCGGCGGGCCGTGGGCGGAAAGCGCAGGCAGGGGAAGCCCATGGGTCTCACGAGCGACAAAGTGCTGGTGCTGGCAGTCGGGTCCGCGGTGCTGCTGTTCGCGGGCACCGTCTGGATCTGGCCGCGGCTGGCCCGCGCGACCTGGCCGGCCGTCAGCGGCCGGGTCACCCTTCTGCTGGCCACCCAGGTGGCGCTGTTCGCCTCCGTGGGGCTCGCGGCCAACCAGTCCTTCGGCTTCTACGCCAGTTGGGCCGACCTGTTCGGGCAGGAGACCGGCCAGGGCGTCGTCGTCGACCACGCCGCCCGGTTCGACGGCCCGGTCCAGGTGGTCGGCACCGCGCGGGTGCTCGGTACGAGCGGATCGCTGCCGCAGAGGACCGGGGAGGTGCAGCAGGTCAACGTCATGGGGCGGACGACGCACATCGTCACCCCCGCGTACGTGTACTTGCCGCCCGAGTACTTCCAGCCGGGGCACGCCACGCGCAGGTTCCCGGCGGCCGTCGTCCTCACCGGGTACCCCGGCACGGCGCGCTCCCTGGTGGACAAGCTGCACTATCCGCGTACCGCGCGGGAACTCGCCCAGGAAGGGCGCATGCAGCCGATGATCCTGGTGATGCTGCGGCCGACGGTGGCGCCGCCGCGGGACACCGAGTGCGTGGACGTGCCGGGCGGCCCGCGCGCCGAGACGTTCTTCGCCAGGGATCTGCCCGAGGCACTGCGCGCCCACTACCGGGTGAGCGGAAAACCGGGCGGCCTCGGGATCGCCGGTGATTCCACCGGCGGTTACTGCGCCCTGAAGCTCGCGATGCACCATCCCGATGTGTACGCGGCGGGCGCGGGTCTGTCGCCGTACTACAAGGCGCCGATCGATCCCACGACCGGCGATCTCTTCCACGGCGACAAGGTGCTGCGCAATCGCGCGGATCTGCGGTGGTTCCTCGACCACGAGCCCGCGCCGGACACCTCACTGCTCGTCAGCAGCAGCAAGGTCGGCGAGACCAACTACAAGGCCACGCTGGAATTCATCAAACGCGTGGAAGCCACGAAGGTGACCCGGATCTCGTCGATCATCCTGGACAGCGGCGGCCACAACTTCAACACCTGGAGGCGCGAGATCCCGGCCATGTTGCAGTGGCTGAGCGGGCGATTGGCGGTCAGCTGAAAACGATCTTGGGGAATTCGGCGGACGGAACTCCGCCCGGGGAGTTGCGGATGTCGCGAGAAGGCTTCGGAATGACTGTGTTTTTGCGGGGTGGGCAACCACGATTCGCCTACGCGCGGTAAGTTTCTGGCCATGCCACGTGGACGTCACCGCCATTCCCCGCCTTTGCACAGGCTGTTGCCGCCGTCGGCGATCGCCGGCGTCTCCCTCGTCTGCGCGTCGGGTCCCTGGGTGTTCTCCGAACCGCTGGTGCTCCGCTCGCTGTCCGCGGCCGCCGCGGCGACGGCGGTCGTGGGCGCGGTCGTGATGCGCCGCTGGGACACCCATGCGGGCAAAGAGGTCGCCGACCTCGCACGCGCGCGTGCCGGTGACGAGTGGCGCCACGAGGAACGGGTCGCCGAACTGGAGACCGATCTGGAGGAGTCGCGCGAACTGCGCGGCAAGCTGGAGCAGCGGCTGCGCGCCAAGCGGGCGGAGCTGACGGGGCTGCGCAACGAGCACGCCGCGCTGCTGCGGCGCTACGCCACGGCGGAGACCGAGCGCGCCAGCGCCCTGGAGGGCCGCCGGCTGCTGGAGTTGGAGGCCGTGCCCACGCGCGCGTTGCCGCCGGCGGCCGGTCCGGTGCGGGGTACGGCCGAGTCGCGGGCGGTCGACTCCCGGGCCGTCGAGTTCAGGGCGGTCGAGTCCAAGGCGGTCGAGTCCGGAGGCGGTGGCGCTCGGGCGGTCGAGGCCGGGGCAGCCGGGTCCAGGGCCCTCGGATCCTCCCAGGACGTGGCGTCCGGGGCCGTCGCGGCCGGGGCGCGCGCGGCGGACTCCGGCAGCGCGGCCGGCGAACCCGAGGCACCCGCGGGGCGGTCCGGGGCGGCCGGGGAGAGGCCGGCGGCTCCCGCGGTGTTCTCCCCGGAGGGCTCCGAGCTGTTCCGGCGGGCCCAGGCGGCGCTGTCCCGCTTCGCCGACGCCGAGGGGACGTCCGGGGCTCGTACTGCTGACGGTGCGGAGGCGTCCGAGGCCCGTACCGCTGATGGTGAGGGGGCGTCCGGGGCCCGTACCGCTGATGGTGAGGGGGCGTCCGGGGCCCGTTCCGTGTCCCGTTCCGCCGCCGACGGCGAGGAGGCGCCCGCGGTCGGTCCCGCCGTCGAGCGCGCCTTCGGGTCCGCCCCGGCCGCCGCGCCCGAAGGGGAGCGCAGGGTCGACGGCGTGACCCGGACGGCCACCGCGGCGCGGCCGAGCACGGACCGCGCGGAGCCGGTCGTGGAGTCCGTCACGGCTCCGGCGGCGGCTCCCGCGGCTGATTCCACCGCGGATTCCACTGCGGAGTCCGCCACGGGGCCTGCCGTGGATTCCGTCCCGGAGGACGAGGCGGAGGGGAAGCCCGAGGCGGTCGCCGCGCACGAGCACGCGGCCGCCGGCACGACACCGGAGGCTGCCGCGTCCACCGGTCCCGTGCAGCGGCCCGCGGGGCACTTCACGGTGCCGACCGCGGTGGCCGTCGTACCGGCCGCCGCGCCCACGCGGCGCCCGGCGGCCGAGGGCGGGTTCGACTTCTTCGGCATGGAGAAGGGCGCGCGGTCGGCGCCCTCGGACGCCCCGTCGGCGCCCCTGGACGCCGTGCAGGCCGTACGGCACGAGGACGCCGTACAGGCGGTACAGCACGAGGACCTGGCCGACGTGGTGGGCCAGGAGGCCCTCGCGCTCCACGAAGCGGAGTCCGGCGCGGCGTCGACGTCCGCCGACGAGCGGACGCGCGACAGCGGCGAGGTCATCGACCTGACGGCGCACGACGAGACGGAACAGATCGACCTCCAGGGCCTGCGCAGCGCGGCCTCCTGAGCGCGGCCCACTGAACGGGCGGGCGCGCGCAGGCCATTCACCGGTCCGGACGGGGTGTCCCCGGGCTCCGGTCGTTCATCGGTCCGGCAGCGCGTCCCCGGGCTGGGGTCGTTCATCGGTCCGGTGGCGTGCCCTCGGGTTCGGGTCGCTCGTCGGTCTGGCGGCGCGTCCCTGGGCTCGGTCGTTCATCGGTCCGGCGGGGTGTCCTCGGGCTCGGGCCATCCACCGGCGCGGCGGCGCGTCCCAGGGTTCAGGCCATCCACCGGTCCGGCGGCGCGTCCCAGGGTTCAGGCCATCCACCGGTCCGGCGGCGCGTCCCTGCGTCCCGTCCGTGACCGCTCCGCCTGCGCGTGCAGCAGCTCCGCGGCCTCCTGTGCGTCCCGCAGACGGGCCGTGACGGTCTTGCCGGCTCCCGTGTCCACATGCACGTCCGCGAGGCGCCACAGGCGCTCCCAGGGGCCCTGAGTGAGCCGTACGCTCTGCACCTTGGCGTGCGGCACCAGCGACAGGGTCCGGCACAGCAGCCCGTGCCGGGACGCGAGCACCGCGCCGGTGACCGCGACACCGTGCCCGCGCCACCACAGCGGCAGGCACCGCCAGGCGCGCGGCGGCGGGCGGTGCACCGACCGCGGCACGGCCACACCGGGCAGCACGCGCGCGATGACCGATTCGGCGACCGCGCGCGGGGCGACCGGAACGAGCAGCGCGTTCGACGACCCGGCGACATCCAGTTCCACCCGCACCCAGTTCCGCCGCCGCCACAGCAGCGGCTCCACGATCCGCACCGTCTGCACCCGTCCCGGCGGCACCGTCTCGTGCGCCCGGTCGAGCAGCCCATGGTCGATCCGCAGCCCGTCCGGGGACTCGGCCACCGTCCAGTCGTACTCGGTGACGAACCGGCCCGTGCTGTGCGCGCCCGCGGCGCCGAACAGCGGCAGTGCGGTGGCGAGCACCGTCCACACGCTGTGGGTGGTCAGGAAGAGCACGGTCGGTACGACGAGCGCGGCCACCAGCGAACCCCAGGTGGCGCCGGACAGCACGAGGGAGACCACCAGGTCGCGCGCGGGCACCCGCATCAGCTGCCGCTGCGGTGCCTCGCCGACCTCGTGCGCCGTCTCGGGCGCGAAACCGGCGGCGCGCGCGAGCAGTTCCGCGCGCAGGGTCCGCGCGTCGCGCTCGCTCAGGAAGGCGAGTTCGTCCTTCTTGTCGGTCCCGATGACGTCGATCCGCAGCTTCGCGACGCCCGCCACGCGCGCGAGGAGCGGACGGGTGACGTCGACGGCCTGGATCCGCTCCAGCCGGATGTGCGCGGTGCGCCGGAACAACAGGCCGGTGCGTATGCGCAGTTCGCTGTCCGTCACCGCGAAGTGCGTGAACCACCAGGACAGGAAGCCGTAGAGGGCGGCTGCCAGGACCAGCACCGCCAGCCCGGCGAGGAGCCACGCCGTGGTCAGCCTGGTCAGCTGCTCCTGCGCCTGGTTCGGGTCGTGCACCGCCCAGCCGGCGAGCACGGCGACCGGCGCCCAGGCCCGCCGCAGCGGCGTCACGGGGTGCAGCCGCCGCTCGGTCACGGTCCGCCCGGACCGTATGCCCTCCTCGACGCCCGGCGCGCTCACAGGCCGGCCGATCGGGCCTCGCCCAGTTCGGTGAGCCGGTCGCGCAGCCGTTCCGCCTCGGCCGGGTCGAGGCCGGGGATGGTGGCGTCGGTGGCCGCGGCGGCGGTGTGCAGCTGGACGCTGGCCAGCCCGAAGTGCCGCTCCACGGGTCCGGAGGTCACCTCGACGAGCTGCATCCGCCCGTAGGGCACGACGGTCTCCTCGCGCCACAGGACCCCGCGGCTGATCAGCAGGGCGTCGGCGCGCTCGGCGTACCGCCAGGAGCGCCAGTTGCGGCCCAGCATCAGCCAGCCCCAGGCCAGCAGGGCGAGCGGCAGCAGCGCGAAGGCGGCCCAGGACGGCCCGGCGAGCAGGCCGGGCAGCAGCCCCGCGGCCAGCGCGACCGCTCCCAGCCACACCGACAGCAGCATGCGGCGCATCCGCAGCAGCCCCGGCGGCAGCCCGTTCCACACCGGTTCGGCGCCCGCCGTGCCCCCCGCCCGCGCCGTCCCCGGCGCGTCGGCGGTCCCGGTCCCGTCCGTCGTCCCCGGCGCGTCCGCGGATCCCGCCGCTCGCGCCGCTCCCGCCTCGCGCGGGCTGCCCGTCTCCATACGGCCAGCCTACGTAGGGGAGACTGGACGCATGACTCCTACGACGGAGACCACGGTCGGGATCGGCGGTGCGGCGGAGAGCACGGACATGGTGCTCAACATCGGCCCTCAGCACCCGTCCACGCACGGCGTGCTGCGGCTGCGGCTCGTGCTGGACGGCGAGCGCATCGTGCGGGCGCACCCCGTGATCGGCTACATGCACCGGGGTGCGGAGAAGCTTTTCGAGGCGCGCGACTACCGCCAGATCATCATGCTCGCCAACCGTCACGACTGGCTGTCCGCGTTCTCCAACGAGCTGGGCGTGGTGCTCGCCGTGGAGCGGATGCTCGGCATGGAGGTGCCCCCGCGCGCGGTGTGGACGCGCACGCTGCTCGCCGAGCTGAACCGGGTGCTCAACCACCTGATGTTCCTCGGCTCCTATCCGCTGGAGCTGGGCGGCATCACCCCGGTCTTCTACGCGTTCCGGGAGCGGGAGGTGTTGCAGAACGTCATGGAGGAGGTCTCCGGCGGGCGCATGCACTACATGTTCAACCGCGTCGGCGGCCTCAAGGACGATCTTCCGGCCGGCTGGACGGGACGCGCGCGTGCCGCCGTCGCCGCGGTGCGCTCCCGCATGGACGTCTTCGACGACCTGGTCCTCGGCAACGAGATCTTCCGTGGGCGCACGCGCGGCGTGGGGACGCTCACGCCGGGGACCGTGCACGCGTACGGCGTGAGCGGGCCGATCGCCCGCGCGGCCGGGGTCGACTTCGACCTGCGGCGCGACGAGCCGTACCTGGCGTACGGGCAGCTCCAGGACACGTTGCGGGTGGTGACCCGGCAGGAGGGCGACTGCCTGGCCCGCTTCGAGTGCCTTCTGGAGCAGACGCACAACGCCCTGGAGCTGGCCGACGCCGCCCTCGACCGGCTCGCGGAGCTGCCGCCGGGGCCGATCAACCAGCGGCTGCCCAAGGTCCTGAAGGCGCCCGAGGGGCACACGTACGCGTGGACCGAGAACCCGCTCGGCATCAACGGCTACTACCTGGTCAGCAAGGGCGAGAAGACGCCGTACCGGCTCAAGCTGCGCTCGGCCTCGTACAACAACATCCAGGTGCTGACCGAGCTGCTGCCCGGGACGCTGGTCGCGGACATGGTGGCGATCCTGGGGTCGATGTTCTTCGTGGTCGGGGACATCGACAAGTAGGGACAAGCGGCGACAAGCGGCGGCAGGCGGCGGCAGGCGGCGGCAGGCGGCGGCAGGCGGCGGCGAACTGCGGCAAGCAGCGACAAGTGACGCCAGGTGACCAGGTGATGACCAGGTGACCAGGTGACGCGGACGCGCGCGGGATGGGGCACGCGCGCGGGCGGCGGACGAGCGGGCGGCGCGGGCGCGGGCGGCCCGCGTGGCGGGCGGGCGGGGCCGTCACCGGTGGGCGGGGCCGCGACCGGGTGCCGGGTCCGTGCCGAGCGGGTGCGGGATGCCGACCGGCTGGAGCAGCCAGCCGAAGTCGCCGAGGCCGCCGGGCGCGGTGAGTTCCGCGGCGGCACCGGCGCTCGCGAGGGCCCGGACGTACGCCGGGGGATCGGTGGAGGCGAGCGCGAGCGGGGGACGTGCGCCGGTGAGGCCCAGGGCGTGCAGCGCGTCACGTTGCGTGAGCAGGCGTGCGTCCGGGAGCGTACGCGCCGTGCGGGGCGGCGCACCGGCCTCCTGCTCGCCGTACGCGTAGGTGTACGCGTCCGTGTCCGCGCCGGCGACCGATGCCGTGTACGGGGCAGGCGTCGCGTACGCGTCCGGTGCGGCGCACGCGTCCATTGCGACGTGCGCCGTGATGTCGCACGACCCGTCCGGCACGGGCGCCGTCTCGCGTCCCTCCCGGAACCCGGTGAGCGTTCCGAACGGCGGGCGCGTCCGCACGGTGTGCGCGTAGTCGACGGCCACCGCGAGTCCCCGCTCGACGCGGGCGACGGCGGACGCCCACGCGACGTCCCTCGACAGCCCGATCTCCGCGCGCAGCCCTTCCTCCGGCGGCAGCGGCCACCAGCGCGCGAGCCACGCCGCCTCGGTGCCCGCCACGGGCTCGCCGAGCCGCTCGGCGCCGTCCTCCCGCACGAGCACCAGCCGCGGCACGCCCGCGCCGTCCACCTCCGCGACCTCCAGCGGTACGTCGTCCAGCCACTCGTTGGCGAACAGCAGCCCGGTGATCCGGGCGGGCGGCTCACTCAGCCAGGTGATGCGCTCGTCGAGCCCCGCCGGGCGGGCGGCGACCTCCACGGCGTACCCGCGCGCGCGGGCGGCCACCTCGGCGGGCAGCGCGGCGAGCACCCCGCCGACCAGTTCGCCCCGCCCGGCCGCCATGTCGACGAAGTCGAGCGTCGCGGGCCGTCCCAACGCCTCGTCGACCAGGCACAACAGCCGCGCCACCGCACGGGCGAACAGCGGCGACGCGTGCACGGAGGTGCGGAAGTGGCCGGCCGGGCCCTCGGGCCGCCGGTAGAAGCCGTCCGGGCCGTAGAGCGCCGCCTCGGCGGCCGCCCGCCAGCCACGCCACGCACCCGACGCGCCGCCCGACGCCGCACCGCTGGTGCCGTCCGCGTTCCCGCCCGACGCCGCACCGCTGGTGCCGTCCGCGTTCCCGCCCGACGCCGCACCGCCGGTGCCGCCCGCGTTCCCGCCGGTGCCGCCCGTGCCTCCACCGGTCCCGCCCGTGTCTCCGCCGCTTCCGCTTGCGGACCCGCCGGTTCCGTGGGCGCTCCCGTACGCGCTCCCACGCGCGGTTTCCGCCGCGGTTTCCGCCGCGATTCCGTCCGCGGTTCCGCCCGTGGCCGGCCCCGCTGCGCCGCTCGTAGCCCCGTCCGTCATCCGACCAGACTAGGCGGGCAGATGATCACGGCATCCACCTAGCGGAGTACGCGCGTCAGGTTCGGATCGGTCCTCCGGTTGACCCCTGCACACGTCACACTTCCCTACTCTGGGTTACGTGCAGCGCCTCTACGACTACCTCCGCACACACCCGACCCTGGTCGACTCCTTCTGGGCCGTCGTCCTGTTCGGGCTCTCCTGCGTGGGTGTCACCAACATCAACGGGGCGTCGCACCACCATGGATCGGTCGGCGCCGCGCTGGCCGTGTCCGCCGTGATGTCCGTCGTCATAGCGCTGCGCCGCCGGCTGCCGGAGCCGATGCTGCTGCTGGCCGCCGCGACCGGAGTGGCCCAGTTCGCCCTGGACATCGAGACGACCGTCGCCGACTTCGCCATGCTGGTGATCGTCTACACCGTCGCCGCGACCGGCGTCCGGTGGGCCTCCCGGTTCGCCCTGGTCGCCGGTCTGTGCGCGGCGTCCCTCGCCCAGATCCGCTGGCCGGCCGAGGACGCGAGCTTCGCGGGGCAGATCGCGATGGCGGTCTTCCAGACGGTGCCGTTCGCCCTCGCATGGGTGCTCGGCGACTCCATGCGCACGCGCCGTGCCTACTTCGCGCAACTGGAGGAGCGCGCCTCCCGGCTGGAGAAGGAGCGGGAGGCGCAGTCGAAGGTCGCGGTCGCCGCCGAGCGCGCGCGGATCGCGCGCGAACTGCACGACGTGGTCGCGCACAACGTGTCGGTGATGGTGGTGCAGGCCGACGGTGCCGCCTACGTCCTCGACGCCGCGCCCGACCAGGCCAAGAAGGCCCTGGAGACGATCTCCTCCACCGGCCGTCAGGCACTCGCCGAGATGCGCCGGCTGCTGGGCGTGCTGCGCACCGGTGAGCACAAGGAGAGCGGCGAGTACGTCCCGCAGCCCGACGTGGAGCAGATCGACGAACTGATCGAGCAGTGCCGCAGCTCCGGACTCACCGTCGACTTCAAGGTCGAGGGCACCCCGCGCCCGCTGCCCAGCGGCGTCGAGCTGACCGCGTACCGGATCGTGCAGGAGGCCCTGACCAACACCCGCAAGCACGGCGGGCCGGACGCGGGGGCCAGCGTGCGGCTGGTCTATTTCGACGACGGGCTCGGCCTGCTCGTCGAGGACGACGGCAGGGGCGCCCCGCACGAGCTGTACGAGGAGGGCGGCGCCGACGGCGGCGGCCACGGCCTGATCGGCATGCGCGAGCGGGTCGGTATGGTCGGCGGCACCCTCGACGCGGGGCCCCGGCCGGGCGGAGGATTCCGCATCAGCGCCCTGCTCCCGCTCAAACCGGCGCACTGACCCGGTGGGGCACCCAGTGACCCGGTGGGGCACCCAGTGACCCGGCGGGGCACCGAGACCGAGAAGCCGGAAACGGAAGAGGAACGGAAGAGGAAACCGATGGCGATCCGCGTGCTGCTCGTCGACGATCAGGCGCTGCTGCGCACCGGCTTCCGGATGGTGCTGGCCGCCCAACCGGACATGGAGGTCGTCGCGGAGGCGGGAGACGGCGTCGAGGCCCTCCAGGTGCTGCGCTCCACCGACGTCGACGTCGTCCTGATGGACGTCCGTATGCCGAAGCTGGACGGCGTGGAGGCCACCCGCCGTATCTGCTCCGCGCCCAATCCGCCGAAGGTGCTGATCCTGACCACCTTCGACCTCGACGAGTACGCCTTCTCCGGGCTCAAGGCGGGGGCCTCCGGCTTCATGCTGAAGGACGTGCCGCCGGCCGAGCTGCTGGCCGCGATCCGCTCCGTGCACAGCGGCGACGCCGTCGTCGCCCCCTCCACCACCCGCCGCCTCCTCGACCGCTTCGCGCCGATGCTGCCCACCGCGGGCCCGCAACCGCGGCACAAGGAGCTGGAGCGGCTCACCGACCGCGAGCGCGAGGTCATGGTGCTGGTCGCCCAGGGCCTGTCGAACGGCGAGATCGCGGCCCGGCTGGTGCTGTCCGAGGCGACCGTGAAGACACACGTCGGCCGCATCCTGACCAAGCTGGGGCTGCGGGACCGGGTGCAGGTGGTGGTCCTGGCGTACGAGACGGGTCTGGTACGGGCGGGCGGACAGGGCTGACCCGCGCGCGAGGGCATCGATAGGGTCGTGCACATGCTCCTGTGGATCAACGGCCCCTTCGGGGGCGGCAAGACGCAGACCGCGCACGAGATCCAGCGCCGCCTGCCGGGCAGTGTGATCTGCGACCCCGAGCACCCCGGCTTCGGGCTGCACCGCATGCTCCCGCCCGGACTGCGCGCGGACTTCCAGGACCTGGCCGCCTGGCGGCAGGGCGTCGTCGAAGTGCTCGACCTCGCCCTGAGCAAGCACGACGGGGTGGTGATCGCACCGATGACGGTGACCGACTCCGGCCACTTCGCCGAGACGGTCGGCCGGCTGCGCGAACTCGGCCACGACGTCCGGCACTTCACGCTCCTCGCCGAGCGGGAGACGGCGCTGAAGCGGTTGCGCGAGCGCGGCCTGGGACACCTGCTGCGGTACGTCTCCGGGAAGAAGGCCGGGCTGCGCCGGGAGAGTTGGGCCGTCCAGCAGCTCGACCACTGCCTGGAGCGGCTGCGCGAGCCGGAGTTCGCCGAGCACCTGTGGACGGACCACTCCACGGTGGCCAAGACGGCGGACCGGATCGCGGTGCTGGCCGGGCTGACGCTGCTGCCCAACACCGAGGGTCCGCTGCGGACCCGGGTCCGGCAGGCCGGCGTCGGACTGCGGCACATCCGCTTCGACTGAGCCGGGCCGTGCTCCATCGGCCCGCGCCCCGGTCCGAGCCCGGTCCGAGCCCGGTCCGAACGGGGCCTGCGAGGGCCGACCGGGAGGGACCTGGCCGACCGGCGGGACCTGGCCGACCAGGCACGGCGGCCTGACGCAGCAGCCCCGCCAGCAGGTCGCCGCCCAGCAGGTCGCCGCCCAGCCGGGCGACGACCCGGCCACGAGCCGGACCGGGCCACGAGCAGGACCGGGCCAGGACCCGGACCGGATTACGCGCCGCGCCGGGCCGGCGGCCGGGCCGGGTCAGGCGCCGGGCCGGGACCTCTTCGGGAGCCGGGCGGTGAACTCCGCCACTGCTGCCCGAACGTCGTCCGCCGTCCACTCCAGGCCGGACGCCCCGACGGTGACCTCCGTGACGGCGAGGCTCGGGCCGCCGGACTGCCAGGCGCCCGTGAACAGGGCGACCGAGGTCTCCTCGGCCTGCCGCACCGCTGCCTCGGCGACCACGTCCGGCTCGTACGGCAGCCAGACCTGGAACTGGTGCGTGTGCGGCTCCTCCGGGTGCACGCTCGCCCACGACAGGCCGGCCGCGGCGAACCCCTCGCGCAGCGCGCCGGCCACCACGCGCGCGTGCCGCACGTACTCCGGCAGCCGGGGCAGCTCGCGCTCCAGCCCGACGAGCGCCGACAGCGCGGCCGGGAACTGCTGGAACAGCGTGCCGCCGTACCGGTGCCGCCAGACCTTGGCGTCCTCCACCAGCGACCGGCTGCCGGCGAGCGCGGCGCCGCTCAAGCCGCCGAGGGACTTGTAGAACGACACGTAGACGCTGTCCGCCAGGCTCGCGATCTCGTCCAGGGAGCGGTCGAGACGGACGGTCGACTCCCACAGCCGGGCCCCGTCGAAGTGCACCACGGCGTCCCGTTCCCGGGCGGCCGCCACGGTCTCGGTCAGCTCCTCCCAGGTGGGCAGGACGAAGCCGGCGTCCCGGAGAGGCAGCTCCAGCATCAGCGTGCCGAAGGGCTCCCCCAGGGCGCGTATCTCCTCGGCGGTGGGGAGCCGGGCCGCGGTGGTCACATGGACCGGGCGCAGCCCGGAGACCTGGCTGAGCGCGTGCCGCTCGTGCACCTCGGGATGCGACAGCGGGTGCAGCGCGACCGTGGTGTTGCCGGTGCGGGCCGCCCAGCAGCGCAGGGCCACCTGCTGGGCCATCGTGCCGGTCGGGAAGAACGCCGCGGCCTCCGTGCCCAGCAGCGCGGCGACCCGGTCCTCCAGCGCGGCCACGATCCGGTCGCCGTACGCGTCGACCTGTTCGTCCAGGTCGTACACCTCGGGGCCGGCCTCCCGCAGTTCTTCGAGCCGTTCGCGGATCGTGGCCCGCATGCTCGTGCGGGCCAGCGCGTGCCGTGCGTTCCGGTTCGCCGCCGTCCGCCGCTGCCGCAGCCGCTCCTGCTCCTGCTCGTGCCGCGAGGGGCCTTCGTCCTGCCCAGCCGTGTCATTCATGCACCGGATCATGCCGTGCCCCGCTGTGCGCGGCAGCCTCATTTCCCGGCAGCCACATTTCTCCGGTGCCCCCGGGTGCCCCGGTGGTCCGGTGGTCCGACAGCTCGGTGGTCCGGTGGTCCGGTGGTCCCGGTGTCCCGGGTAGGTCCGGGTGCACGGAAACCCACAGCCTGTGGACGACCGGCCGGCCCTCGACCCGATCGCGTTAACATGACGAGAAATCGTCCGGTACCCGGAGCGGACTGGAACGGGAAGGCCACCGTCGCGTGAGTACAGACCAACAGCCAGACCTCAAGGACCGTCCGGCGCGGCTGACCGTGGGCGTCGTCGGCGCCGGCCGGGTGGGCCCGGCCCTGGCCGCGTCCCTGCAACTCGCCGGGCACCACCCGGTGGCCGTCTCCGCGGTCTCCGACGCCTCCAGGCGACGCGCCGCGCTGCTGCTGCCCGACGTGCCCGTCGTGCCGCCCGCCGAGGTCCTGGGCCGCGCCGACCTGGTCCTGCTCACCGTCCCTGACGACACCCTGCCGGGCCTCGTGGCGGGACTGGCGGAGACCGGCGCCGTACGACCGGGGCAACTGCTCGTGCACACCTCCGGGCGGTACGGCGCGCGGGTGCTGGACCCGGCCCTGCGCGCGGGCGCGCTGCCGCTCGCGCTGCACCCCGCGATGACCTTCACCGGCAGCCCCGTGGACGTCCAGCGGCTGGCCGGCTGCTCGTTCGGCGTCACCGCCCCCGAGGAACTGCGGCTGGCCGCCGAGGCGCTCGTCATCGAGATGGGCGGCGAGCCCGAATGGGTCGACGAGGACAAGCGCCCGCTCTACCACGCGGCCCTCGCCCTCGGCTCCAACCACCTGGTGACCCTGGTCGCGCAGTCCATGGAACTGCTGCGCGCGGCCGGTGTCGAGGCGCCCGACCGGATGCTGGGCCCGCTGCTCGGCGCCGCCCTGGACAACGCCCTGCGCTCCGGCGACGCGGCGCTGACCGGGCCCGTCGCGCGCGGGGACGCGGGTACGGTCGCGGCGCACGTCGACGAGTTGCGCAAGCACGCCCCGCAGAGCCTCGCCGGCTATCTGGCGATGGCCCGCGCGACCGCCGACCGGGCGCTGGCGCACGGGCTGCTGAAGCCGGAACTCGCCGAGGACCTGCTCGGGGTGCTCGCCGACGGCGGCAGGAACGGCACGGACGGCACAGGCGGCAGGGACGGCACGGACGGCACGGACGGCACCGACCCGGCCGGGAACGGGGAGGACCGATGAGCCGCCGCCGTCTCGAACTCGCCGCCACGGCCGACGACCTGACGCGGCTGCGCGACCGGTTCGCGGTGCCGGGCGGTACCGCGGTCGCCATGACCATGGGCGCGCTGCACGAGGGCCACGCCACCCTGGTCCGGGCCGCGCGCGAGCGCGTCGGCGGCAAGGGGTTCGTCATCGTCACCGTCTTCGTCAATCCGCTCCAGTTCGGCGCGGGCGAGGACCTGGACCGCTACCCGCGCACCCTCGAAGCCGATCTGAAGATCGCCGAACAGTCCGGCGCCGACGCCGTGTTCGCGCCCTCCGTGGACGAGGTCTACCCCGGCGGCCGGCCCCAGGTGCGCATCGCCGCGGGCCCCATGGGCGACCGGCTGGAGGGCGCCGCACGTCCCGGACACTTCGACGGCATGCTCACGGTCGTCGCCAAACTGCTCCACCTCACCCGGCCCGACGTCGCCCTGTTCGGACAGAAGGACGCCCAGCAGCTCGCCCTGGTCCGCCGCATGGTGCGGGACCTGAACTTCGGCGTCGACGTCGTCGCCGTACCGACCGTGCGCGAACCCGACGGCCTCGCCCTGTCCAGCCGCAACCGCTACCTCTCGATCGACGAGCGGCGCACGGCGCTCGCCCTGTCCCGGGCCCTGTTCGCGGGCCGCGACCGGCACGCCGCGCAGGAGGCGCTGCGCGCGCGTGCCCTCGAAGTGCCGTCCACGCGTGCGCGTGCCGAGGCGCTCAGCGCCATAGGGGAGTCCCGGGCCGCCGCCGACGCGCACGCCGTCGCCAAGGCCGTACCGGGAGCCGCGGCGGCCGTCCGCGCCGCCGCCCGCACCGTCCTGGACGAGGCCGCGCACTACGACCCGCCGCTGGAAGTGGACTACCTCGCCCTCGTCGACCCGGCCGACTTCACCGAGATCGACGACGACTTCACCGGTGAGGCCGTCCTCGCCCTGGCCGCCCGGGTCGGCACGACCCGGCTGATCGACAACCTCCCCCTCACCTTCGGAACCCTCGGAGCCGCCTCGTGACCAGCACAGGCACCAGCACCGGCAGCAGCACAGGCAGCACCAGCACGGGCATACGACTGCACGCACCCGCGCCCGGCTGGTCGATCGCCGCGGACGTGGTGGTCGTCGGCTCCGGCGTCGCCGGTCTCACCGCGGCCCTGCGCTGCGAGGCCGCCGGCCTCAGGACCGTCGTCGTCACCAAGGCCCGGCTCGACGACGGCTCCACCCGCTGGGCGCAGGGCGGCATCGCGGCGGCGCTCGGTGAGGGCGACACCCCCGAACAGCACCTGGACGACACCCTGGTCGCGGGCGCCGGCCTGTGCGACGAGGAGGCCGTACGGATCCTCGTCACCGAGGGCCCCGGCGCGGTCCGGCGGCTGATCTCCACCGGCGCCCACTTCGACACGGACGACGAGGGCGGCATCGAGCTGACCCGGGAGGGCGGTCACCACCGCCGCCGGATCGCGCACGCCGGCGGCGACGCCACCGGCGCGGAGGTCTCCCGGACCCTCGTGGAGGCCGCGCACGCGCGCGGGGTGCGCACCATCGAGAACGCGCTCGTGCTCGACCTGCTCACGGACGCGGCCGGCCGCACGGCGGGCGTGACCCTGCACGTCATGGGCGAGGGCCAGCACGACGGCGTGGGCGCCGTGCACGCCCCCGCCGTGGTGCTGGCGACCGGCGGCATGGGCCAGGTGTTCTCGGCGACCACCAACCCGTCGGTGTCGACGGGCGACGGCGTGGCGCTCGCCCTGCGGGCCGGCGCCGAGGTCTCCGACCTGGAGTTCGTGCAGTTCCACCCGACCGTGCTGTTCCTCGGCGCCGACGCGGAGGGGCAGCAGCCGCTGGTCTCCGAGGCCGTGCGCGGCGAGGGCGCCCATCTGGTCGACGCCGCCGGGGTGCGCTTCATGGCCGGGCAGCACGAACTGGCCGAGCTGGCGCCCCGGGACATCGTCGCGAAGGCCATCATGCGCCGGATGCAGGAGCAGGACGCCGGGCACATGTTCCTCGACGCCCGGCACTTCGGCCAGGACATGTGGGAACACCGCTTCCCGACGATCCTGGCCGCCTGCCGCGCGCACGGCATCGACCCGGTCCGGGAGCCCATCCCGATCGCCCCGGCGGCCCACTACGCCTCCGGCGGCGTCCGCACCGACTCCCGGGGCCGCACCACGGTCCCCGGGCTGTACGCGTGCGGCGAGGTCGCCTGCACGGGCGTGCACGGCGCCAACCGGCTCGCCTCCAACTCCCTGCTGGAGGGACTGGTCTACGCCGAGCGGATCGCCGCCGACATCGCCGCCGACATCGCGGCGGACCACGCGGACCAGGCGGAGGCGGAGCGGGCGGACCACGCCGACCACGCGGGCCATGCGGACCACGCGGACCAGGCAAGGGGCCTGCGGGGTGCGCCTGCCCCCGGCCCGACCCCGCCCCGGCCGGAGGCCGCCGGGCGGCCGGACCGGCCCGCGTACCCGCTGCTCGCCCCCGAGGCCCGGTTCGCGATCCAGCGGATCATGACCGACGGCGCGGGCGTCCTGCGCTCGGACGAATCCCTCGCCAAGGCCGCCGACCAGCTCCAGCGGCTGCACGCCGAGGCCCGCGACGCCCTCGACGAGGACGGCAAGACCGCCGAGCCGGGCGTCGACACCTGGGAGGCCACCAACCTCCTGTGCGTGGCCCGCGTCCTGGTCGCCGCCGCCCGGCTGCGCGAGGAGACCCGCGGCTGCCACTGGCGCGAGGACCGGCCCGCCCGCGACGACACCGACTGGCGGCGCCACATCGTCGTACGGCTGAATCCGGACCGCACGCTGGCCGTGCGCACCACGGACACCGCAGACTTCCCCCCGACCCGGCCCTACCGTCCCCAGGAGCAGTGACAGAAGTGAGCACCCCCGACCTTCCCCTCGCCCCGACCGGTGGCTGCGGCGACGGCTGCGCCTGCGGCGGTGAGGGCGACGAGGCGTACCTGGAGTGCGGGCTCGACCCCGCGCTCGCCCAGCTCCTGGCCGACGCCGGGCTCGACCCGGTGGAGGTCGAGGACATCGCGGGCGTCGCCGTCCAGGAGGACCTGGCGGGCGGCGAGGACGTGACCACCGTCGCGACCATCCCCGAGGACGCTCGGGCCACCGCCGACTTCACCGCGCGCGAGGCGGGCGTGGTGGCGGGCCTGCGGGTCGCCGAGGCGGTGGTCTCGGTGGTCTGCACGGACGAGTTCGAGGTCGAGCGGCACGTGGAGGACGGCGACCGGGTGGCGGCGGGGCAGCCGCTGCTGTCGGTCACCGCGCGCACGCGCGACCTGCTGACGGCCGAACGCAGCGCGCTGAACCTGCTGTGTCGCATGTCGGGCGTCGCGACGGCCACGCGCGCGTGGGCGGACGCCCTCGACGGCACCCAGGCGAAGGTGCGCGACACCCGCAAGACGACGCCGGGCCTCAGGTCGCTGGAGAAGTACGCGGTGCGCTGCGGCGGCGGGGTCAACCACCGCATGTCGCTGTCGGACGCGGCGCTCGTCAAGGACAACCACGTGGTCGCCGCCGGCGGGGTCGCGCAGGCTTTCACGTCCGTACGGGAGGCGTTCCCGGACGTGCCGATCGAGGTCGAGGTGGACACCCTGCACCAGCTGCGCGAGGTCGTCGACGCGGGCGCGGACCTGATCCTGCTGGACAACTTCACGCCCGGTGAGTGCGAGGAGGCGGTGGCCCTCGTGGCCGGGCGGGCGCTGCTGGAGGCGTCGGGCCGGCTGACGCTCGGGAACGCCAGGACGTACGCGGACACCGGTGTGGACTTCCTGGCCGTCGGTGCCCTGACCCACTCGTCGCCGATCCTGGACATCGGCCTGGACCTGCGCGAGGCGGAGTAAGACCATGCTCCTGACGATCGACGTGGGCAACACGCACACCGTGCTGGGTCTGTTCGACGGCGACGACATCGTCGAGCACTGGCGGATCTCCACGGACGCCCGCCGCACGGCGGACGAGCTGGCGGTGCTCCTCCAGGGGCTGATGGGCATGCACCCGCTGCTCGGCGAGGAACTGGGCGACGGCATCGACGGCATCGCGATCTGCGCGACCGTCCCGTCGGTGCTGCACGAACTGCGCGAGGTGACGCGGCGCTACTACGGGGACGTGCCCGCGGTGCTGGTGGAGCCCGGCGTGAAGACCGGCGTGCCGATCCTCACCGACAACCCCAAGGAGGTCGGCGCCGACCGGATCATCAACGCGGTCGCGGCCGTCGAACTGTACGGCGGTCCGGCGATCGTCGTGGACTTCGGTACGGCGACGACGTTCGACGCGGTCAGCGCGCGCGGGGAGTACATCGGCGGGGTCATCGCGCCCGGTATCGAGATCTCCGTCGAGGCGCTCGGGGTCAAGGGCGCGCAGCTGCGGAAGATCGAGGTGGCCCGGCCGCGCAGCGTCATCGGCAAGAACACCGTGGAGGCGATGCAGGCGGGGATCGTGTACGGGTTCGCCGGGCAGGTCGACGGCGTGGTGGGCCGGATGGCCGGGGAACTGGCCGACGATCCCGACGACGTCACGGTGATCGCCACGGGCGGGCTGGCGCCGATGGTCCTGGGCGAGTCGTCGGTCATCGACGAGCACGAGCCGTGGCTGACGCTGATCGGGCTGCGCCTCGTGTACGAGCGGAACGTGTCCCGGCCCTGACCCGGCCGAACAGCCACCCACGCGCCCAACCGAACGGCCACCCACCCACGCCCAACCGAACGCGCCCTGCCCACGCGCCCGGCCGAAAGCCCGGCCACGCGCCCGCCCACGGCCCCGCCCGAACGCCCGTCTGCGCGTCCGGCCCGGCCCGGTCCGCGCCGCTTC
>NZ_JBHJUV010000048.1:0-70193 GCF_042268025.1 Streptomyces sp. NPDC056161 | reverse complement strand
AGGTCCTTGCCGATGCCCTCGAAGGTGTGGCTCGGATCCGACAGGTACAGCGCGACAGCGTCCGCCTTGAACTCGGGCGAGTAGACCTTCATCACCATAAAAGATGCCTCCTACCCGGCCCCTGGCGGGGCCGGGCTCAGAGGTGTCCACCCCTCGGGGACAGGTCCCAACCACGAAGCTACGGCGAGCGGCGCCCGTCGCTCGGCTAGATCAGTACCCTTCACACGCACGAGTGATGCCGCATCGATAGCACCACTGCGGCCTGCATGACTGCTGGTGGACTACCTCCTTGGTCAGCGGACGGGGGCCCGAAGACCTTGACACCCTTTCAGTCGGTCTCTGCGGGCCCCCAAGGGGGCCTGCTGACCGCCATAGCGCCAGGCAATCTATATCTGTTGGGTACCGTTGCGTCCCCGGCTCTACTTCTGAACGAGGTCGTGGACGGCCCGTTGAGGGTCGGTTTTGACGGTCTGCCCGCCGAGGCCTGCGACCAGCAGACCGGGCTGAACGTGCCAGCGGGCGAAGTCGTTGCCTTGGCGAGCTCCAGCGCCAACTACTGAACTCGCCTCCCCTCCTCTTAGCGGAGGGGAGGCGGCATCCCAACCATGTTGGGAAGGACTGGCGAATCACTGGTCGACCGGGCATAAATGTGATCGACTTAACTCTCACCCAAGGCTAGGGGGACGCTGGGTGTCGGATGCGATGGTTCACCGGTTGGCCGAGCTGCTGCGAGATCGCGGTGCGATGGACTCGGAGGCCCTGTTGCGGGCTGTCGGTGAGTTCTGGCCCGGGGTGAGCCGCCAGCGTCTGGCCCAGTTGGTTCGCCATGCCGAGGGTCTGGGAGCCGTGAGAACTCTTCACGGGGTAGTTGAGGCATGTGTGGTGGCTGATGTCGCGGACGCGGAAGAGGGGGACCAGCGAAGGCCAGGGGCGCTTCGAGCGGTGGTGCTGGATGTCGAGGCTGCGGTCCGGGCGAGTGCCCAACACCCGGGTGGGGAGAGGCGGATCTATCAGCTCGGTGCTGTGAGGCTGTCCGCCGATGCGGGATGGGTGGATGAGGCGCCGGAGTTCGAGGGTTGGCTGCGGCTGCCGGACCAGGAGTGGGAGGCGCTGATCCGCGGTCGGGAGGCCGCCGCTCGGTACCGGCAAGATGCCCGGGCTGCCGAGGACGTGTTGGGCGACTTCCGGGAGTGGCTTGGCGACGTGGACGTGCTGGTGGCTTTCAACGGCACGGTTGCGGACTTCAGGTGGCTCGACGCCGAGTGCTCACGGACGGGGCTTCCCGCCGTCGACGGGGTGCTACCGGTTGACGCTCTGTACCTGGCGCAGGCGGTGTGGCCGTGGTTGGACTCCTATCGGCTGGGAGACGTGGCTGTGGCCGCGGGAGCGTCAGTGCAGGCCGCGCGGTTGCATGATGCTCTGGTCGATGCCCGGGTGACAGCACTGGTGGTGAGGGGGGCCGCACGGGAGACGGCCGACTGGCCGGATCCGTGGTGGCGGCTGGTGGCTTCCGTCGGAGCAGGATCCGCTGCGTGGGCGCTGGTGGCGTCGCTGACGGATCGGAAGCCCGGCGGGACCGTGGACGACGAGAGCGTCGCGGAGTTGCTGGCTGAGGCACTGTGTGAGTGGGGCGAGCCTGTCCGCTCGCCGGAGGGGGAGAGCCCGGGCCTGGCTGCTCTTCCCCTTCCGGCTCAACTGCTGGGCCCTGAAGGGCGGGTGGATCCGCATCAGCTCGCGCTGGCCGTCGCGGCGGGCAGGGAGGTGGAGTGGCGCCCGGCGCAGCAGGATATGGCGAGATGGCTTGGCGGGCAGATCGACGCCGGGCGCGACGGGTTGTGCGAGGCGCCAACGGGGACGGGTAAGAGCCTGGCGGTACTGGCGGTGGCTTTGGACTGGCTGGCGGCCGGCCCCGGCCGGCGGGTGGTCGTCTCGACGTTCACCCGCCAGTTGCAGGGGCAGTTGGCGGGGGATGTGGTTGCCCTGGCGCGGGTGGTGCCAGGTTTGGCTTCGCTCGCCGACGTGGTCAAAGGCCAGCGCAACCGCGTGTCGTTGCGGGCCTTGGTGGCCGCGCTGGTGGATGCGGCCGAGGCAGCTGGCGGGGGTCGAGTTCGGCGGAGCCATTTCGTCGGCAACGTGGTTTTCCGTGAGGTGCTGGTGTGGTTCGTGCGCCGTTTGGCGACCGCGCGGGGGCGTGCTCAGGTGTGGTCGGCTCGTAGCGTGGACGTCCAGGATCTGCCGGCGTTCGTGGTCGAGTATGTACAGGCCGCGTCCAGCGGGGTGCTGCCGCTGTGGCTGGCGAGCGTTAGCCAGGAGGCGGAGGACTACCGCCGTGGTTCGGGTTCGCCGCTCGCCCCGTGGACGGACTCGGTGGGTGAGGCTGTCGCGGGCCATCGACTAGTGATCGCGAACCATGCGCTTCTCCAGGTGCAGGCCGGCGCGTTCGACCATTCGACCTTGCTCGTAGCCGATGAGGCGCACGCGCTGGAGCAAGCAGTGACCGTGGCGTCGACAGCGCAGGTCGACATCCGTGTGGTGGAGAACCTCTTCGCGGACGCAGAGCGATGGGTACGGGATTTCCGGCGTGCCGACCCCTCGGAGTTCTCGAAGCTGTTGCGGGAAGGGCAACGACTGCTGGAGACCGAAGCGATGCCGCGCGCGGCGCAAGGGGTGTTCGATGCGGTGGGCGGCGAACCGGGGCGCCGGGTGGCGACGTTGGCGAGTCCGTACGGGGGGCTGGTCACGGTGGTCGGTGCGCGTCAGCTATTGGAGCGTCTTGAGCGGTTGGGCGGCTGGGCTCAGGCGGCGGGCCGGGAACTGGCGCGGCTGACGGGTCTGCCGGAGGTGCGGCAGGCGCCGTGGTGGGAGCGTGAACGCGCCGCGCTGCTCGTGGCACGTGTCGGGCTGCTGGCGCAGGAATCCGCGACGGTGGTAGCAGACGCCCGCGATGTGCTCGGGCAGTCTCCGGATCCGGTGATCGTCGCAGATGACGACGATGCGGATGACGGCGAGGACCTGGAGTGGGACGAAGAGCCGCCGGAGGGTGCGCAGGATCTGGTGGAGGAACCGTTGCAACAGGCTCTTCCTGGGTTGACGGCAGCAGTTGCGAACCGGGTGGTTTTCGCAAGTGAGGGCGGGGAGGTGACCGCCGCGGTGGCCGCGCGCCGGTACCACTTCTCCGTGTCCTCCGCTCCCATCGAGCTGAGTGCGGATCCACAGTGGCGTCGGGTCCGCAACAGCTTCGGCCGAATTCTGTATGTGTCGGCGACGCTACGGGTCGCGGGGTCCTGGGTGTTCGTCCGGCAGCGCCTGGGGTTGGGCACTGAGGTGGACGCGTGCGCGCTACCGAGTCCGTTCGACGCTTCGCGGCAGGCCAGGTTGTTGTGTTTCGCGGACTTTCCCAGTTGGGCCGAGCATCCGCAGGCCGCCTACCGCACGGTCGCGCACCAACTGGCGGGATATGCACGTGAGGTCATCCGTGAACGACATGGGGCGTTTGAGAACGGCGCGCTGGTGCTGACGACGTCCACGTCGGCTGCGGAGGCAGTCTCGGAGCGGCTGTTGGAGCAACTTGCTGTGGATGGGGCTTCGCTGCCGGTGGCGGTGGCGCCGTTGCTGGGCAATGCACGTGCAGCGAGGGAGTTCCGCGACCTGGGTGGCTTCTGCGTGGCCACACGCGGGATGTGGCAGGGGGTCGACTTCCCGGCGCGTCGGCTGGGATTGGTATGGATCAACAAGTTGCCGTTCGCGCCCTTCGCGGACCCGGTGATTGCCGCTCGACGCGCGGCGGCCGCAGAGCGGGCGAGGGCTGCCGGGGCGGCCGACCCCGAGGCGGCCGCGACGCGTGAGTACTACCTGCCGCTGGCGGCGATGGACCTGCGCCAGGCGGTGGGACGGCTGCTGCGCTCGGTCGACCACCGTGGCGTCGTGGTGATCAGTGACCGCAAGCTCGCCGGCGCGACCGCCTTGCGCCGAGCTTACCGCCAGGTCTTCCTGGAGTCGCTGGACCCTGGACTGCTCACGGCCGATCCGCTCACAGGCGAGGCTGCCGGCGGGAACGTCGTGACGATGGCGCAGGGCTGGGAGACGATCTGGCGTTTTCTGGCCGAGCAGGGCCATCTCGCCGAGACGCGCGCCCGTGAGTTGTGCACACCGCGAGCGCTGGAGGAGCACACAGTGCTGCCCGCCACGCTCAGGATCCGCCAGGCGCAGCTCAGCGTCCAGGAAGTGGCACGGGCCCGCGAGGACGGGATGCTTGCCGCGTTGCTGGTCGAGCGGTGCGAGACGGTCGCCGGATACCTGCGCTTCCGAGACGGCCCGCTGGCGTTGAAAGCCGAGCAACGGGCCGTGGTCCGCGCGGTGGGCGAGAACCGGGACGTGCTCGCGTTGCTGCCCACGGGGTTCGGGAAGTCGTACACCTTTCAGTTGCCGGCCTTGGTCCTCCCGGGGGTGACCGTGGTGGTCTCGCCGTTGGTGGCGCTGATGGCCGACCAGGCGCTGGAGCTATCGTCGGCGGTCGGGGGCGCGGTGCGGGCGCTGGTCGGTCCCATGGCGGAGTCGAACAGCCGCGGAGGGAAGACCGAGGTCGCCGAGCAGCTCCGCGGAACCGGCCAGCACGGCATCAAGCTGGTGTACGTATCACCGGAACGGCTCGCGGACCGCCGCTTCGCAGATCTGCTGCGAGAGGCCGCCCGCACCGGCGTGCTCGAGCGGGTCGCGGTGGACGAGGCACATACGTTCGTGCAGTGGGGCGACGACTTCCGTCCGAGTTTCCGCCGGGTGGAGGTGTTGCTCAGCGAGTTGCGAGGACGGTTCGGAGTGCGGGTGACGGCGGTGACAGCGACGGCGAACCGGCAGGTGCGAGCCGGGCTTCGGCAGGGTCTGTTCGGTCTGGACGGAGCCGCAGCGGACGATGAGGCTCTGACGACGGTGCAGGCATCGCCGCTCCGTCCCGAGCTTGCGGTTTACCGGCGGGCGATGCGGGCTGGCGGTCCGCAGGCAATCGCTGGGCTCGCTGAGCGGGTCGCCGAGGCGTGCGAGGACCATGCGATCTTCTATTGCCTGACAGTGAAGGAGGTCGAGGCCCTCTACGCCCATCTGCGAGAGTTCGCCGTCCAGGGAGGTCAGCGCGTGCGGCGTTTCCACGGGCGGCTCTCAGAGGCGGAAAAGGCCGCGGTGCTGACGGAGTTCCGGGAGGCGCCGGGCCCCGGCGAGGACGGGTTCGCGCCGCTGTTGATCGTCGCGACGAGCGCGTTCGGGCTGGGGGTGAACCGGCGTGATATCCGCTGTGTGTTCGTGGTGTCGCCACCCACAGACCTTTCAGCCCTCTACCAGCAACTCGGCCGCGCGGGCCGGGATCAGGCCGGGCGGGCGCAGGGCGAGGTCGACGCGCCGTCGGCCGGCCTGGCGCTGGGCACGGGCCGTGGGCTGCGGACCGTGGCCTGGCTGGCGGCGCAGGGCCTCTCCTCCGACATCCTGCGCAGGGTGGGTCACTCGGTGCTGAGAGCTGGTGCGTCCGGGATCCTTGACGCGGAGACGGTGGCAGCCAACTGCATGGCTGCCGACCTCCAGGAGGGGCTGCTCCCCGCCCAGCAAGCACAGCAGGCCGCGGTGTGGGACACGTACCGCACCTCCGTGGTGCGGGCGCTGGCGGTCCTTGCCTCGCTGGACGTGGTCACCGACCTTGGGGATTTCCCCGAGCGCGTACGGATCACGCCGATACCGGGCGCCCGGCCGCCTTTCGACCCTGAGTGGGGTCCGGCTGCGGTCGTCGTCGGTGCGCTCGCCGAACGGCGCCCCGGAACCCACCAGGTGACCGACGTGTACGCACTCCTCCGTGACAGCGGCACGGCACCGGCGGTGTCCGATCCCGCTGCCACATGGACCACGCTGGCCGCTCTACATGACTTGGGTGTGGTCGACGTCTCTCAGGCAGGCAACCGGCGCACCCTGACCGCGATGCGGGTGGCCGACGGCATGTCCTTGCCGGATGCCTTCGACGCCCGCATGCGTGCCGCCCGGGAGCGCGCCCGCCAGGATCTGGCCGATCTGCGCGACTGGTACGGCGCCACCGACTGTGCAACTGCGGCGTTCAATGTCTACTTCACTGACACCCCGCTCAGCGGGACGGGGCACGTGTGCGCGACTCCGGCGACCCGTTGCTCGGCCTGCTGGGCCACCGACGTTTCGGCCGAGACCACACCGCGGCTGCTGCGCGCCCTGAACACCCCGCGGCCACGGCCGGCGGTACACCGCGACAGCGAGCCGTACCGACGCGCGGCTGACCAGTGGATCTATGCCTTGCTCTGGGACAACTACCGAGGACTGGCACCGGCGATGATCCGCCGGGTGCTGCGTGGCGAAGAGACCTATCTGTCGCGCCGGGAGGGCGTCCGCAGGCCGCTGTGGCCGCGCCTGCTCTATCACCGTCTGCGCGGCGTGGACCCCGGGATCCGGTCCACGGACGTGACCGCTGCCCTGCAACGCCTCAACGCTACCGGCCACGTGCTGCCCACTGGGGACGGGGCCCTGTGGCGGCTCCGACGATACGCCGAGCGCACCCGGCAGGAGGCTTGAGCGTGCCACCCTTGACGGACTCGCCCGCGTGGGCCCCCTTCCACGACGAGCCGCTGTTCGTACCGGAACTGCTGCTCGGCGCGGACCAGATAGATGCCGCCCTCGCGGATCGCATGGGCCGCTATCTCCGCCAGGTCACAGTCGCGCGCGGCGGGGTCCTGCACCTCACCTGCGCTTGGAACGCGCTGCACTTCGGCTTCGACCTTGCTCTCGGCGCCTACCACTCGGCGCTCTTGGACCCGGAGTACTTCCATACGGTCCGAGCCGCTGTGGATCCGGACCGAGCCGCGATACCGGTCGGCGCGTTCATCCGCATCGAACGCGGCACACGCTGGCTGTGGGCCGAGGCCGTGGGCAAGTTCGGCACCTCCCAGGACTGTGACGACGACGGCTGGATTCCCGCCGCCCGGTCGGGCGACCGGGCCGGCTCCCTCCGCCCGGACGGCCTCTGGGGACGCGAGGAGACCTTGGTCGTAGATACCAGCGCCTTCGGCCCACCCTCCACGGTCGAGGTCAAGGAGATCGCCCGACTGCGCCGGTCCGGCCTCCTGGACGCACGAGGGCACATCGCGTCGACCGCTCTATACGCGACACCGGACCTTCCTCTACTCGACGACGCGGCCCTCTACCAGCGGTATCTGCTCACCGAAGCGCGGCCGCTGCTGGCCACCGGTCCGCTCGCCGGGCTCTTGGACGACTCCCACGACACGGACCTGCTGGCCCAGGCTCTGGCCGCGAGCTTCGACAGCGTCGGCGACTTGCTCCGCCGCTCACCTGGCCTGCGTACGTGGGGACCGTACGCCGTCGCCGAGGCTGACGCGGTCGGGCTGCCCGACTCCGCGATTGGCGAAGTCGTGCATCGGGTCCACCGGGCTCGCACCGGGCCCCCGCGGTACACCGCGACCTGGCCTTTGCTGCGCGCCGCCTGTGACGCGGCCGGAGCGGTGGACCTCACTGAGGGTCCGAACGCACTCGCCTCCCTGGCGATCGTCAACCTCGCCATCGCTGACCGCGCGACCGATCTGGCGGCGCAGGTTGACCTGCGTATCGACGACCTTTGGCAGCAAGGCGGCATTTGGCGCACCGAGCGGCCCCCGCTTCCCTGGTACATCTACGGCGCCGATCCGCTAGCACCGCTGGGGATCGGCCACCGCGAACACACCGGTTCCCTCCCCGCCACACCTCCGTCCCCACACGCGGCTCCAGTCCAAGAAGAGCCGACCGGAGAATCCTTGGCCTTGGCCTCGCCCGAGGGCATCGGGGCCCCTCTTCTGCCGGAGCAGGCCGGATCCGACGAACTCATGCCGATCATTGAGCACCTCGACGACAGCCTCGCCATCTACACCTGCTGCCTGCTGCCACGCCACATCGACCACGGCACGTTCCCATGGCCAGCGTTCCTCCGCGAGGGACTGGCGGACGTTCCCGTAGTCCTCGAACTCCATCACGACGGTGACACGGATGATTCTCAAGTTGTGCAGGAACTCGTCCTCAATGAAACGACGTTGTCCGGTGTGAGCTGGCCATGGTCTTTCTACCCAGGCATCAGACTGACCGTCACTGTGCCGCGTGGCGGTCGCCGTCTGCAGGCCGTCACGACCCCGTTGGACGAGCCGCTCCACTTCGGCAACAACGGCCCGTTCTTCTGGGCCTGCGACACCGGCGTACTACAGCGCCACCTCGACCTCACCCCGACCCCGCCCGAGCCGGAACGGCAGCCCCCGGCTCCCCGGCGGATGGCACACGTCGGCTACGCCCCAGCGGTTGACAGCCTGTGCCCCCTCATTGTGGCCGGGCTGCGTCGGCACGGCGCACCAGGCATGTTCGACACCCGCTCGATGCAGGGCCACCGGCTCAGCGCCGCGCTGTTCGGTCCCGGCTCCGTGTCACCCCGGCTGATGTGGACAGTGATTCACACCTGTGAGGAAATGGCCGCCCGAGGGCTCTTGGAGCGCGAGAGCGTCGCGGGCGAGCCGGACCTGTTCATTTGGTGGCCCGGTGACAAAGCAGCCACGACGCGGAACCGCCCGGTCACACTCACACAGCAAGTGCTGCGAAATCATGTAAGAGCACACTACGTACCGCCCGATCGCCGTAAGCTTCCCTCGGGCCAGCAGGCAAGTGATCATGCGCGGGCCGCCTACGCGCGATGGCGTATAGAGATGCTCGGTCCCGAAGCCGACACGACCCTGCCTCAGGGCTACACCTTTGTCCGCGGCCACCGTCGCGGCGCTGAACAGCCCCCTGCCTGGCACAACGACTTGACCGAATGCTCCTGAGGTTCACCATGACGCGACACGCATCAAACACATCTCAGATTCCTGAGCCTCCAGCCGACCTGGTCGAAAAGCTTCGCCAGGCCATCGAGCATCTGGGCAATCCCGTCGGGGACGTGCTCGCTGCGCTCGACGCCGTGGTCCTGCTCCAGTTGTTGCAACGCGTCCGCAACCGTGACCGCGTCGCGATGCTACAAAATCTGCGTGTGCCGTCCGCCAGGCTCAGCCCGCGGGCCGCCGAGCAGTGCCTGGCCACACTGCGTAAGCGCAACGCTGAGATGCAGCGGCGCGCTGCTGGCACAATCTCCCAGCCCACGCTCAAAGCCCTTGCCGACGCCCTTCACGACCATGAGTGCCACGGCGGTGACCAGCACCTCGATGATGCCGTCGCTGCGTTCTCCGAGTCCCGCCCGGAACTGATGCTGGCTGCCTTCTCAGCTCCCCTCTCCTCACCCGGCCATACCGCCCTCTTGCGCCACGCCCTGCAACGGTTCCCCATGCCAGCGTGGCCGAAGGAAGACGTGCAGAACGCCATCGACGCGTGCTCCGCCTTGGAGAGTGCCTGGCTTCTTCTCATGCCGCCCGCCCATAGCGTCCGCAGCACAGGGGCTGTGTCACCGCCTGCCGAGGACGCAGGGCTTACACCCGAACTGCCGTCTAACGGCCAGGATCCGCAGCCCGTCGACTGGAGTAGCCGCGCCGAGAATCTGGATTCGCTGCTCGTTTCAGCGAGATCCGCCCAAGCGCGCATCACCGCACACCTGGCCTCCGAGCAGGCGCCCGCCCACGATGACATCGTCATGCTCACCGCACTGCGGAGAGCCGCGCTGGCACTGCACGACGATCTCAGCGCTCAGGTCTCCGCGGTAGTGCCTCCGGATCCGGCCGATGTCCGGGCACTGTGCGCCGCTGCAAGAATTGTCGCGACCGAACATTCCGAACAGACCCGGAATCGTGCGGCGGTGCTGCGTGTGTCCGCGCTCCAGGGGCCTTCAGACAGCACGCCCCTGGAATCCGTCCGCGAGCAGGCACTGCGTCTACTCGACGCCCCTCCGGACGATACCGAGCATCTACGGCTGCTCGTCGCGCTGGCCGACGCCAACGCCAGCGACGACGACTCTGCCGTTGACGACCTTCTCGCCCTCCTCAAGGAAGCCCCGCAGGACGTCAACAGCGTCGCCGCGCTGATCCTGCGCGGAAAGGTGACCGCGCCGGCTGCCCTGGCGGGCGACATCTCAGAGGCGACAGCTAGCTCAGCGAGTCCTCAGGCGTCCCTGGCGTCCGCGGCTCCCGCCCCCGAACCCGACGCGGAGAGGTCTCCCGAGGGGCCGACCGAGCCTGTGACGGCTCCAGAGCCCGTAGCCGTTGCTCCGGCCTTGTCCGCCGTCGACCCCACGGTGCCCCCAGTGCAGGATTCGACGGACAGTGACGAGGCAGAGTTCCTCGCACCGACCGTCTCCCAGTCTGTGCCACCGCCGACTCCTTCCGCCGGCACAGCCCTGATCACGCGTCTGATCTCCGTAGGCGAACTCGCGCTCGCGAGCCATGCGGCACACGCCATGGGCAGTCTTTCCCTCCAACAGGCGCTGGAGACCATCCAACTGGCGCACTGCGTCCGTTCGGAAACAGGTCCGTGCGCCAGCGCAGTACGCGAGCGCATCGACTTGGAGAGCAGCCACCCGAGCGCGACCGGCCAGGACGAGCGCATGCTGCTGCTCGCCGCCGCGCTGCGAGCCGCTCTCCTTACCGCCGACCCCAACGCTGGTGAGTTGGTCAACGCTCTCGCCGACGCCTGCTCCAGCATGACGCACCTTCAGCAGTTGTGCCGTGCGGTGGGGACCGCCTCTGCGCGCGGTCAACTCACAGCAGCAGGAGGCCTCAATGTCCTTGAAAGCGTTGCTGAGGCCGACACGGAGGTCAGCCGGGCCTCGGAAGACGCCCGTCTGCACCTCACCGCACCGCGGCACCTTCACTTCCCTCGCGCGGAGATGATCGTCCGCGTGTGGTGGGACGCCGACGGCCTGATCGGCTCACTGGTCGCGGTAGCGGCAGACGACCGGCGCGACCGCATCGATCAGGTCGCCGCCCAGGCACGTGAGCTCACCCCCGGCGGACTGAGCAAGGCACTCAAAGACATCGATGACCGGCTTCGCGGCAAGGGCGCCGTCCTGCAAGGTGCCGCCCGTCGCCGCATCCTTCAGTACGCGGCGGAGTCTCTCGACATCGTCAGCACCTGGGTGCTGGCCACTCGCACGGCGGCCCGCAGCCCCGCGCTGAACAGCGTGCTCGCCAGTCTGCGCAACGACGTCCGAGCCCAGGCCGAAGACGCATGCACCGAGTTGCGCGCGCACGCCGACACGGTGTCCCAGCCTCTCAGCGCCGCCATCACCGAGACGGTTCTGGGAAGTGTACGGACCACGATCCGGCTACTGGACGGCGCCACACTGCCCGGGGCTGAACCGGCGCCGGACTACGCGCTCAACGCAGACCTGCTGCGCTGCTCCGGCCTTCCATTGACCAGGACACTGGAACCGGCGCGCGCGGTGACCCTGGACGACGTAGTACAGGCCCAGACTCGCACCTGGGCACAGGCAGCTCGCGAACAGGCGGCTGTCGGCAACTTCGCGGCGGCACGTGTCGCGGTGGAGGCGGCTGAGAGCGAGTCCGAGAAGGACGACAACTCCCTTCGGGATGCCGTCGAGCAGACCCGCGGCCATGCCCTGACCACGGCGCGCGCTGCCATCGACGAGGTCCGGGGACAAGTGGCGACCGCCACCCGGCAAGGCCGCCTTCCCGAACCAGGTCGCTCAGACATCACGACACGGGTCGAGGCTGCTGAAGCCGACCTGGCTGGCGACGACTTCAGCGCGGTGCACCGGCAGCTCAGTGCGGTCGCGGAGCTCATGCCCCGGTTGGCCGACCTGGCCAGAGCAGACCTTATGCAACGCGCCAAGGATGAGATCAACAACGCGCCCGGCGGTGTCCCCGACGACGTCATGACAAAGATCACCCAGCTCGTCGATGCAGGAGATCTGGCAACTGCGGAGGACTACTTGCTCACCGCGCTCGCCGGGGAACACCCGCCAACCTCGGCGCCCGAGAACGACCTCGAACGGTTCTTCCCCTCAGTCCCTGACAGCCTCTCTGAAGGCATCACTCCCACCCTCATCGACGCCATCGACAACGGTGGCATGCACGCCGGTCTGGACTTCTCTCAACTTCGCACGCGCGAGCGAAACACCACCACCGAGACGCTTCGTTCCTGGGCCCAGCTCCTCAAGAACTGGCGCACCCTCAAGAACGGTAACCACCTGCTCCGCGGCGCACTGCGCATCGCGGGCATCGAGTACGGCAGCGAACGCCCGGCCGGCCAGTACGCCCCCAACCGGAAGTGGATCGAGCTGACCGACGTCCAACTGCTCGGCGGATGCCGACTCCCGGCCTTCGGCTCGGAAGCGGGCGGCCGACTGCGCGTGCTCCTGACCCCCGACGTGTCGGACGTGACCACCCTGACCGCGTGGGCGGACCAGGACACCAGCACTCTGCCCATCCTCGTCGTCGTCCTGGGCACGCTGCCTGCCGACTCCCGACGTGAGCTTGCCCTGCAGACGGCCAAACAGCCCATGAAGCCCTTGTTGTGCCTGGACGCGGCGGCCCTGGCCTACTTGTCATCCAAAGCCAGCAACCGGTTCACCACTACGGAGCGCATCCTCGCACCGTTCGCGGCCACCAATCCCTACCGGCCCGACGCGAACGAGTCTGTACCCAGCGAGATGTTCTACGGGCGTCAGCAGGAGCTCAACGACATCACCTCCATGACCGGCGCCCAGCTCCTGTACGGAGGACGTCAGCTGGGCAAGTCGGCGCTCCTACGAGCCGCCGCACGACGTTTCGAGACGACGCCGAGTCACGTTGCTCTCTACATCCCGCTGCCCACCACTCTCGGGCTCGGCCAGAAGACCGACGAACTGTGGGACATGATCGGCCGCGAACTCGACCGCAAGAACGTCGTCCCGACCCGGCAGGCCCGGCGTGGTACCGCGCAACAGCGTGTCACTGCCGCCATCACCACCTGGCTCGACGAAGACTCCGCCCGCCGTCTCCTCGTGCTTTTCGACGAGTGCGACATCTTCTTCGACGCCGAAGCCCAGGAGAACTTCCCCCAGACGACCCGCCTGCGTGAACTCATGAGCACCACCAACCGCAGATTCAAACCCGTCTTCGCCGGCCTCCACCAGGTGCAGCGCTTCTCCGGTCTGCCCAACCAGCCGCTCTACGACGCCCATTTCGGTAAGCCCGTCGTTATCGGGCCGCTGGCACCCGCACCGGCCTTCCGGCTCGTCCGGCAACCCCTGGAAGCCCTGGGGATCCGCATCTCCGACGAGCTTGTCCACCGGATCCTCGCCTACTGCAACTACCATCCCAAGCTGCTACAACTCGCCGGGCAGGCGCTCGTGCGGGCGTCCCTCAACACGCGCGTGGGCACGCCGCCTGTTCCCGGCACACCACCGTGGTGTATCGACAATGCTGTCCTCGAACGCGTCATCGGTTCTCAGGACCTCACCGACCGTACACGCAATACCATCAACCTGACCCTCGAACTAGATCCCCGCTACAAGCTCATTGCGCTCGTCGTAGCCCTCGAGGCCCATGCAGGTGGCATCGACCGCCGGATTACCACCCGGGCGCTGAGTAGGGCATGCGACGACTGGTGGCCGCAGGGGTTCACCGGCCAGGGCCCCGACGAGTTCCGCGCGCTGCTGGAGGAGATGGTCGGCCTGGGCATTCTGGCCAGCGATCCGCAGGGATGGAGGCTGCGCTCGTCCAACGTCCTACGCCTCCTTGGCAACCAGCACGCCATTGAGGAGGCACTGGAGAACCACGACACCTCCAAGCCGCTGACCAAGCTGACCGCCACCCAGGCACGGCGACCCATTGCTGCCGACAACCGCATCAGCCCGCTCACCGAACAGCAGCTTGCCCGCCTCACCACCCCGGGAAACGAGCTGCGGATCGTGATCGGCAGTGCCGCCACCGGCCTGGGCACCGTCACCGCCGTGCTGGAGGACCAGCAGAAGAGAGCCCCTTCCAAACTGGACCCCATCGTCTGCTCCACGTCACCGTCCCATTACAAGGAGCTGCTCAGCACAGGCAAGCCCGGTCCACTGCACCGCATCGTGGTGGTGAAGCTCAGCCGCTTCAACGACATCGACAAGGCCAGGGCCAGCCTCCGACAGGCAGAGACGATCCAGCCGCCCGCAGGCGTCACCCGGACAGTCGTCGCCCTCGCCGACGCCTGCAAGGCCGAGCACGTCGCCCTAGCTGCGGAATTCGATCCCGACAACGCTCTGATCCCATTGCGCCGGGTCACTCTCGATGGAATCAGCAGTTGGGCTACCGACGTGGAGGCGCTCGCGCCCTTCGCAGAGACGGAAGCCCGCAACCAGCTCATGGACGCCACAGGGGGCTGGCCGATCCTCTTGGACGCAGCACTCGTACAGGCTCGTCAGGGCCGCCGCGTTCTCACAATCTGCAAGACAATCCATGAGGGAGTCAGCTCCGGAGGACTCGGCACCAACCTCCTGGATGGCCTCGGCCTCACGGAGTCCCCTGACATGCGCACACTCCTGACTGACCTGGCCGCCCTCGACGAACCCCTCCCATGGGACGACCTTGTGGAACTCCTCCAGGACTCCCACTCCGCGCCGCAAACGGCCCTGGAGAAGCTGCGCATGCTCGACGTGCTCGCCGAGGACGAAGAGCAGCTCTACCTGCTGGACCCAGTAGTCCGCCGAGCATGGCCAGCGCAGTGGCACGGCGAGAGTCCCTCGCCTGTATGAGCCTGCGCCTGTACCACCGTCAAGTGTTGGGTCGTCACTGACGACACGAAGGCATCCCTCGTTCGACGGTGAAGTACTGGCACGGGTATTGGTCGGAGATGGCTTGATCAGGCACGGTGAGGGTCGACTCGGGGGCACGGTCATTGTTGCCCTTGACCCGACGTACTGACTGGGGTAGCCACGCCTGGCCTGATGTGCGTGTCCTACAGGCGTAGAGCCAGGAGGTGAATTTGGGGAGTGGGGAGGGCGACGCTACGGATGGGGGTCGGCTGCCGCGTCCCGCTTCAGGCGGCCCCTGCCCGGGAATCGCTCGGTACATGTCACGCTCGAATGCGGCGACGCCCCTCCTGACCTGCGCTGTACCAAAGTGCCAACTAACCTTCTGATTCCGTACCTCGGTTGCGGAACCCTAGTTGGCATCAGCCCAGGACACGAAGATTGCGTAGTGCCAACTATCGATCCTGGTCACAACCCGGGCGAGCGCGCCGGAGGCGGCGACCCCGGCGGAGGCGGCGACCGCGCAGAGGGCGGCGACGGCACGGACCTCGACCGCTCGGAGGCGTCGGCCGCAGTGGAGGCGTCGGCGGAGGTCCCGGCGACGGGTTCGGGACCGGCCCCGGGGGAGTCGGGGCGTGCCGAGCGGTGACACCGGCCGCGAACAGGGCATGCCGGACCGGTGGGTTGCCGCGCGGGCGCGCTCGGCGCCGTGGACGCGGACGGCACGGCCGGGTGCGGCGGAGCCGCGCACACCGTTCTCGCCGCTCCCGGCATTCCGAAGCCCAGGTCCAACCCCCGGCCGCCCGGCGCACAGCCCCCGGCTGCCGGCGCACAGCACCGCGCCACCCGGGCCGCCTAGTTCGGACCCGGCGTGGTACTCGTCACCACCTGCTCGCCCTGCGCGGACGCGACCGGCCCCCCGCTAGCGGACCTGCGGGCGGCCCGGACCGGCCGCGAGGCAGCTGCCGGACCGGAGCCCCGGCGGCCCGCCGTGGCCCTGGCCGCGCTCCTTGCCGACCCGTCCTACAGTGCCGCCCGCGCCCTCTGCGCCGGTGACCGGACGTCGGCCGCAGACCTGGAGGACGGGAAGAAGCCGTCGAGCCGGGCAGCCGTCGACCGTGGTCCGACCCTGTCACCGCCCGTCGACCGTGCCGCCCGCCCGAGCCGTCCCCGCGGCGATGCCACCCCGGGCGGCGACGCCTCCACCGTCCCGTCCGGTGCCGGCGGCGACTTCACCGTCGGCCGAATCAACAGGGGAGCACGACAACGCCCTTATGGGTATCACCATCTCGGCGGCCGGCACGGTCGCCGTGGCGAACACCGGCGGAACCGCGAACGCCTCCGTCGTCGTGTTCCGACCCGCGGCCCGGTGGCACACCTGGCCGCCCGCCCATCGACAGGACCGCCGCAACCACCGTGACGACAACCTCGATCAGCTCCACGTTCACCTCAAGCAACGCCATGGGCACCGCAGTTGTGGCCTGGGCGTTGGCCGGGCCCGCGTAGTGTCCGCGCTGCGCCAGACACAGAAGGAGGTGCGGATGGCCACCTGCCGCGGCATGGACGTGTCCGCCCATCAGGGCACCCAGGACTGGGCCGCCCACAAGAAAGACGGCGTCGTGTTCGCTTTCGCCAAAGCCAGCGAAGGCCAGCACACCCGGGACCCCAAGTTCGACAACCACATCACCGGGATCACCAAGGCCGGGATGGTGCCCGGCGCCTACCACTTCGCCTGGCCCAACCAGGACGTCGCACAGGAGGCCGCGAACTACATCGGCGCGGTCAAGTCCCACGCGAAGAAGGGGTTCACGCACTGGCTTGACCTCGAACGCTACTCGGACGGCCGCAACTACAGCGGCCGCAGCGCGGCCCAGATCCGGAGCTGGGCCGCCGCCTGGATCGCCGCCGTGCGGAAGGCGTTCCCCGGGCAGCGCGTCGGGATCTACACCAGCGGCGACGACCTCGCCGCGGGCCATGTGCCCGCCGGGATTCCCCTCTGGTACCCGGCCTATCCCTGGGGCGCCGCCCCCTACAGCAAGGCGGAGGCCGCGGCCCGGCCGAAGCCCAGCGGACGGGACCCGCTCGTCTGGCAGTTCACCAGCCAGCCCCTTGACCGATCCATCGCCTATCTGTCCGAGGCGGGCCTGCGCGCCTGGGCCGCGGGTGACACCTCCGAGGAGGACGACATGCCCCAGTACGTGAACCTCGGGCTCGCCAAGCCCTACACGCTCCGCCCCGGCGGGTGGGACTCGATCGAGTTCACCAACGAGTGGAGCGACGAGACCGGTGACCACGTCACAGGCGGCAGCGTCTGGGCGCGTGGCCCGGCCCGCTTCACCGGCAGCATCAGCCTGCACATCGCCGGACTGCCGGCCGGCGCGGTCGTCCAGGCCCGGATGTCCGAGTACGAGGGCGACACGCACCAGGCCGACCATCCCATCCACGAGATCATCGGCACCGCCGACGGGACCTTCGCCGTGATCCCGTTGACGAAGCGGCTCGGCAAGGGCCACGGCATGCGGGTACGGCTGCTCAACCAGGCCAAGGCCCCGGTCACCGTCAGCAGCGCCGTGCTGACCCTGGTCGTCTGGAAGGAGGGCTGATCCGCGCGGCTGCGGAGGACCGCCGGGGATGTCGTGGCGCCGAACGGGGTGGGTGCCGGTGAACCGGCGGAGCGCGAGCCATCGCGCCGCCGCGAGCGCGCCGGTATCTACGCGGTGACCACGCCGTCGCGGACCCGGCCCGGGGGCACCCCCGGGTCCCGGGTCCCTTTCCCGCCGACCGGGGACAATGGAGCCGTAACGACGGCTGCATCGGATCGCGGAGGCATGCGTGGGACTGCGGACCCGGGTCGCGGACGAACTCAGGGCGACCGTGCACGGCGGGGACCTCGAACTGCACCGGTACGAGGGGCCGCCCGGTGATCCCGGGTTGCTCGGGATCACCCCCGGCGATCCCGCCTGGCGGGTGCACGGACATCTGACCGGCATGCTCACCGGCGGTTTCGCCGCGCTGATGCTCCAGTCACTGCACCCGCTCGCCATGGCCGGGGTCGACCAGTACTCCGACTTCCGGGCCGACCCGGCCGGCCGGCTCGCCGGCACCGCGCGCTTCGTCACCACGACGACCTTCGGCTCCACGCGGGCCGCGCACGAGGCGATCGCCCTGGTGCGGCGCATCCACACCCGGGTCCGGGGCATCGCACCGGACGGGCGGCCCTACCGCGCCGACGACCCCGAGCTGCTGACCTGGGTGCACACCGCGGAGGTGCACAGCTTCCTGGCGGGCTACCAGACGTACGCGCCGCGCCGGTACCGGCTCACGCCCGCCGAGTGCGACACGTACTACCGGCAGGTCGCCCCGGTCGCCGAACTGCTGGGCGCGGAGCAGGTGCCCCGCGACACCCGGCAGGCCGAGCGCTACCTGGCCCGAATACGTCCCGGGCTCCGGGCGACCGAGGCCGCGTGGGACTCCGTGCGGTTCCTCCGCGGCTTCGGCCGGACCGCACGGGAACGGCTGGTCGTGCACCAGTTGATGAACGCCGCGGTCGGCCTCCTGCCGGACTGGGCCCGGTCCGAACTCCGCATCGTCCGTCCGGCGGCCGTTCGCACCTGCTGGGACCGCCCGGCGGCCACGGCGGTCGGCCGCACGCTCGAATGGGCACGCGGCCCCTCGGAGATACACACGGCGGTGCGCCGCCGCCTGGCCCAGGAGACCGTCACGAGGCCCTGACCGCAGCACTCGGGAACCGGGAACACGGGGGCGGCGGGACAGCGGGCCGGTGCCGTCAGGCGGTCAGCTCCGTCCGGGCCGCGGCCTCGGCCGCAAGAGGGTGACGGATGAACCACTCGGTGGCGAACAGCCGTTGCCACGCGGCCGGCGGAAGGCCGGAGACGATCCCCGGCAGGGCTCCCCGCGTCACCTCGGAGCGATGCGCGAGCACCGCGGCGACCTTCTGCTCCAGCCAGGGGCCGACATCGACGGTCGCGGTGACCTGCTCGTCCGGAACGCTGTACGCCGCCTTGCGCGCGCCGATCACGTCCTTGAGCGCGGGCACGGCCGAACGCGGGTGCGTGGCCAGGTAGAGGGCGCGCGGCTGCCAGGGGGCACCGGCGTCCGGGTAGAGCTGCCCCAGCCCGGCGGCCTGGGCGGCGAGCACGGTCACCCGGTGGGTGTGCAGGTGGTCCGGGTGACCCGTCAGCCCGCCGTAGCCGTCATGGGTGACCATGACGTCCGGACGGAATTCCCGGATGTGCGCCACCAGGCGCCCCACGGCCTCGTCGAGCGGTGCGTCGCACAACCGTGGCCGGTCCGGGGCCGAGTGGGGTACGCGCGCGTCGGCGTAGCCGAGCAACCGCGGCCCGCCGGCGCCGAGGATCCGCAGCGCCTCCGCCAACTCCGCGGCCCGCGGGGTGCCCTCGGCCCAGGTCGCCGTGACGACCGCGGTCCGCGCGCCCCCGGCCGCGTGACGGGCGAGCACACCGCCCGCCGAGAGGGATTCGTCGTCGGGGTGGGCGAACACCGCGAGCAGGCTCGGCACGGGCATCGACGGACCGCCTTCCGGTGCGAAGGGAGCCGATCGTACGGCACGGGGCACGTCGCCCGCCCCGGCCCGCCGGAGCGGAGGCGGTGCGCGCGAGCCCCCTGGCCCGCCCCGGGCAGCAGGTGACGCGGTGTTCGTCCGCCGCCATACAAAGTCGGACGATAGGCCGCCATACTGGACTTGCGGGGGGAGTGTCATGCATCGGGGCGGCTCGGCCGTACCGTGGCGCGGTCCCCGGGGAAGGGCGAGCGGCGACGGACGGGGGCGACGGCGCGCCATGGCGGACACCAGACTGGTCCAGGGCCGGTACCGGCTGCTCGACCTGATCGGGCGGGGCGGGATGGGCGAGGTGTGGCGGGCACGCGACGAGTCGCTCGGGCGGCAGGTCGCCGTGAAGTGCCTCAAGCCCCTCGGCCACCAGCACGACCAAAGATTCACCCGCGTCCTGCGGGAGCGGTTCCGCCGTGAGGCACGGGTGGCCGCCGCGCTCTCCCACCGCGGGGTGACCGTCGTCCATGACTTCGGCGAGTGCGACGGCGCCCTCTACCTGGTGATGGAACTGCTGGAGGGCCGCAACCTCGGCCAACTGCTGGAGGACAACAAGCAGCACCCGCTGCCGGTCGACGACATCGTGGACATCGCCGACCAGGTCGCCGCCGCCCTCGCCTACACCCACCGGCAGGGCGTCGTGCACCGGGACCTGAAGCCCGCCAACATCATGCGGCTCACCGACACGACCGTGAAGATCTGTGACTTCGGCATAGCCCGCCTCGGCCACGACATCGGCTTCACCGCCCGGCTGACCGGCACCGGCATCGCGATGGGCACCCCGCACTACATGTCCCCGGAACAGATCAGCGGCACGGAGGTCGACCGGCGCAGCGATCTGTACTCGCTGGGCTGTGTCCTGTACGAGATCGCCACCGGCGTGCCGCCGTTCGACCTGGGCGATGCCTGGGCGATCCTCGTCGGCCACCGCGACACCCCGCCGGTCCCGCTGCGCCGCCACCGCGCCGAACTGCCCGAGTACTTCGAGCGGATCGTGCTCGACCTGCTGGCCAAGCGGCCCGAGCAACGGCCGTACGACGCAAGCGAGGTGGGCCTGCGGCTGACGGCCGGCCGTACGGCGCCCGCCCGTGCCGCGACGGTGATGACGCCCCGGCCGTGGCCGCCCGAGGCGGCTTCCCGCGTGCTCGGGCTGCCGTCCTGGACCCGGGGCATGACCGCCGGGCCCAAGGCGGGCGGCGGCGCGCCGCGCACCACGCCCGCGGACCCCGCGGCCGGGCTCTCCCGGGAGTGGATCCCCCGGCCGCCCACCGGTCCGGACCGGCCCGGCCCGTCCTGCGCGCCGCCGGAGGCGGCCTGCGCGCTCGTCGGCCGGCACGACGCCGGCCTCGGCCTGGGACGGCTCGGCCGCTGGGCCGAGGCCGGCGAGGTGCACCGCGCCGTCGCCGCCGACCGCGCCCGGCTGCTCGGCCCGGCCCACCCGGACACCCTCGCCAGCCGCTACGAGATCGCCTTCACGCTCAGCCGCACCGGCCGCGCCGCCGACGCCCTGCGCGTCTTCACCGAGGTCGCCCGGGAACGCAACCGGGTGCTGGGCCCCGACCACCCCGACTCCCTCGCCGCCCGGCAGGAGATGGCGTACGTCCTCGGACAACTCGGCCGTCACTCCGACGCCCACCGGGTCTACGCGGCGGTGCTGGCCGCCCGCGAGCGCACCATGGGCCCGGACCACCCCGACACCCTGCGCTGCCGCCACAACCTCGCCTTCAGCCTCAGCCGGCTCGGCCGTCCGGACGACTCGTACCGGACGGTCCGCGAGGTGGCCGCCGCCCGCGCCCGGGTGCTCGGCCCCGATCACCCCGACACGCTGGTCACCCGGTACGAGGTCGCCTACGCCCTGGGACAGCTGGGCCGCTGGGAGGAAGCCCTGCGCGCCTACCGCGAGGTCGCCGAGGCGCGGGCCAGGACCCTCGGGCCCGACCACCCGGACACCTTCGCCGCCCGCTACGAGGTGGGCATCAGCCTGGGCCGCCTCGGCCGCAGTGCCGACGCGCTCCGGCTCTACCGCGGCCTGGCCGACGACCGCACCCGCGCCCAGGGGCCGGCCCACCCCGAGACCCTGCGCGCCCGCCACGGCCTCGGCGTCAACCTCGGCCGGCTCGGCCGCTGGGAGGAGGCCCTCGCCGAGTCCCGTGACGTGTGCGCGCTGCGGACCCGCGTCCTCGGCCCGGACCACCCCGACACCCTGGTCAGCCGCCGTGAGGTCGCCGTCGGCCTGGGCTGGCTCGGCCGCTGGCCGGACGCGCTCGGCGAGTACCGCCGGGTGTCCGCCGCCCGCGAGCGGGTGCTCGGCCCGGCTCACCCCGACACCCTCGCCAGCCGCAGTGACGAGGCCCACTGCCTGGAACGGCTCGGCCGGAGCGCCGAGGCGGGCGAGCTGTACCGGAGACTGGCCGTGCTGCGCCGACAGCAGGCGACGTCCGGCGGAGGCTGAGTCGGCGGACGCTGGGCGGGTGGTGGGTGGTGGGTGGTGGGTGGTGGGTGGCGGGTGGCGGGTGGCGGGTGGCGGGTGGCCGATCGGCGGTCGCCGATCCGGTCGCGGGCCGCGGTGCGGCACGCCTCTGGCCGACGTAGATCATCACGTGTTACGAAGAACCATGCCAGCACACGAGGGATCCCGGACCTACGACGCCGTCATCGTCGGGGGTGGCCACAACGGACTGGTCGCCGCCGCCTACCTGGCCCGGGCCGGACGGTCCGTGCTGGTCCTGGAGCGGCTGGAGCACACCGGCGGCGCGGCCGTCTCGACCCGCCCGTTCGCCGGGGTCGACGCCCGGCTCTCCCGCTACTCCTACCTCGTCAGCCTGCTGCCCCGGAAGATCGTGCGGGACCTGGGCCTGACCTTCCGCGTCCGCGGCCGCACCATCTCCTCCTACACCCCGACCGAGCGCGCCGGGCGCCCCACGGGACTGCTGGTCGGCGGCGGCGAGCGGCGCACCCGGGACGCCTTCGCGCGGCTGACCGGCGGCGAGAGCGAGTACGCGGCCTGGCAGCGCTTCTACGGCATGACCGGCCGGGTCGCCCAGCGGGTCTTCCCCACCCTCGTCGAACCGCTGCCCACCCGCGACGAACTGCGCCGCCGCGTCGACGACGAGGACGCCTGGCGGGCCCTGTTCGAGGAGCCCATCGGGGTGGCGATCGAGCGGGAGTTCAGCGACGACCTGGTGCGGGGCGTCGTCCTCACCGACGCGCTCATCGGCACCTTCGCCGACGCCCACGACCCCGACCTGCCGCAGAACCGCTGCTTCCTCTACCACGTGATCGGGGGCGGCACCGGTGCCTGGGACGTGCCCGTCGGCGGCATGGGCGCCCTCACGGACGCGCTGGCCGCCGCCGCGCGCGCGGCCGGCGCCACCCTCGCGACCGGGCACGAGGCCGTCCGTATCGACACCGACGGACAGCACGCCGAAGTCGTCTACCGCACGGTCGACGGCGAGGGCGTCGTCGCCGCCCGGCACGTGCTCGTCAACGCCTCGCCGCAGGAACTCGCCGCCCTCACCGGCGATCCGCGGCCCGCCCCCGCCGAGGGCGCGCAGCTGAAGGTCAACATGCTGCTCAAGCGGCTGCCCGCGCTGCGCGACACCACCGTGGACCCGCGGGAGGCGTTCGCCGGCACCTTCCACATCGCCGAGGGGTACGGGCAACTGGCCGCCGCCCACGCCGAGGCCGCGGCCGGTCGGCTCCCCGCCGCACCGCCCTCGGAGATCTACTGCCACTCCCTGACCGATCCCTCGATCCTCGGTCCCGACCTGGTCGCCAGGGGATACCAGACCCTCACCCTGTTCGGGTTGCACACACCCGCCCGGCTTTTCGCCAAGGACAACGACGCCGTACGCCGTGACCTGCTGAAGTCGACGCTCGCCCAGTTCGACGCCCAACTCGCCGTACCCCTCGCCGACTGCCTGGCGACCGACGCCGACGGCCGCCCGTGCATCGAGGCGAAGACCCCGCTCGACCTGGAGCGCGACCTGCGGCTGCCCGGCGGCAACATCTTCCATCGCGCGCTGGCGTGGCCCTATGCCCAGGAGGACACCGGACGCTGGGGCGTCGAGACCCGGCACGCCAATGTCGTGCTGTGCGGTGCGGGTGCGGTGCGCGGGGGCGGGGTGAGCGGGGTGCCGGGGCACAACGCGGCGATGGCGGTGCTGGAGCGGGACTGAGGACGGGACGCGGCGGTACCCGCCCACCCGGCGGCCGCCTCCGCCCGGCACGGCGCCCGGACCGCGGCGGTGCTCTCGCGGGCGGGAATGCGCCGACGGCACGTGCGGCCCGGGAGCGGCCCCCCGAAGAATCCGACGCCGCGCATGCGACGCCGCGCATGCGACGCCGAGAATCTGACGCTGTATCAGAAAACCTCTTCCGTCGTCCCGGGGACTGCGGCATCCTGCGCCCATGCAGACGGAGCTGAGCAAGCAACTGGGAGTCGAGCACGCCGTCTTCGGCTTCACGCCGTTTCCCGCCGTCGCCGCGGCCATCAGCCGGGCCGGCGGCTTCGGGGTGCTCGGCGCGGTCCGCTACACCGCCCCCGACGAACTCAGACGCGACCTCGACTGGATCGAGGCCCACGCCGAGGGCCGGCCCTACGGCCTCGACGTCGTCATGCCCGCCAAGAAGGTGGAGGGCGTCGGCGAGGCCGACGTCGAGGCGATGATCCCCGAGGGACACCGCCGGTTTGTCACGGACACCCTCGCCAAGTACGGGGTGCCCGAACTCGCCGCCGGCGAGGCGTCCGGCTGGCGCATCACCGGCTGGATGGAGCACGTGGCCCGCACCCAGCTCGACGTCGCCTTCGACTACCCGATCCGGCTTCTTGCCAACGCCCTCGGCTCCCCGCCCGCCGACGTCGTGGCCCGCGCGCACGACCGGGACGTGCTCGTCGCCGCCCTCGCGGGCAGTGCGCGGCACGCCCGCAAGCACCGGGACGCGGGCATCGACATCGTCGTGGCGCAGGGCTACGAGGCGGGCGGCCACACCGGGGAGATCGCCTCCATGGTGCTGACACCCGAAGTGGTCGACGCCGTCGCCCCGCTGCCCGTGCTGGCGGCGGGCGGCATCGGCAGCGGACAGCAGGTGGCGGCCGCGCTGAGCCTGGGCGCCCAGGGCGTGTGGCTGGGCTCCATCTGGCTGACCACCACGGAGGCGGACCTGCATTCCCCCGCCCTCACCCGCAAACTCCTCGCCGCCGGGTCCGGCGACACCGTCCGCTCCCGCTCCCTCACCGGCAAGCCCGCCCGCCAACTGCGCACCGAGTGGACCGACGCCTGGGACGCCCCGGACGGACCCGGCACCCTGCCGATGCCGCTCCAGGGACTGCTGGTCGCCGAGGCGGTCTCCCGGATCCAGAAGTACGAGGTCGAGCCGCTGCTCGGCACCCCCGTCGGACAGATCGTCGGCCGGATGACCACCCAACGCGACGTCCGGGCCGTCTTCGACGATCTCACCCGCGGCTTCGAGCGGGCCGTCGACCGCATCAACCGCATCGCCGGAAGGAGCGGCCAGTCGTGAACACACCTCCCACCGGTTTCTGGGCCCAGGCCGCCCAGGACCCCGACCGCACCGTCCTCATCGCCCCCGACGGCGAGGCATGGACCGCCGGCCGACTGCACGCCGCCGCCAACCAACTGGTCCACGGCCTGCGCGCGGCGGGCCTGGAGCGCGGCGACGCCCTCGCCGTCGTGCTGCCCAACGGCGTCGAGTTCCTCACCGCGTACCTGGCCGCCAGCCAGGCCGGGTTCTACCTCGTGCCCGTCAACCACCACCTCGTCGGGCCCGAGATCGCCTGGATCGTCGCCGACTCAGGCGCCAAGGTGCTCGTCGCGCACGAACGGTTCGCCGGGCCCGCCCGCCAGGCCGCCGACGAGGCCGGCCTCCCGGCGACACACCGGTACGCGGTCGGCACCGTCGAGGGCTTCAGGCCGTACGCCGAGCTCCTCACCGGACAGGACGCGTCGGCGCCCGCCGAGCGCACCCTCGGCTGGGTGATGAACTACACCTCGGGCACCACCGGCCGGCCCCGCGGCATCCGGCGCCCGCTGCCCGGCAGAACCCCCGAGGAGGCGTACCTCGGCGGGTTCCTCGGCATCTTCGGCATCAAGCCGTTCGACGACAACGTCCACCTGGTCTGCTCGCCGCTCTACCACACGGCCGTGCTCCAGTTCGCGGGCGCGTCGCTGCACATCGGGCATCCGCTGGTGCTGATGGACAAGTGGACACCCGAGGAGATGCTCCGCCTCATCGACACCCACAGGTGCACCCACACCCATATGGTCCCCACCCAGTTCCACCGCCTGCTGGCGCTGCCGGAGCGGACACGGCGGTCGTACGACGTGTCGTCCATGCGGCACGCCATCCACGGCGCCGCGCCCTGCCCCGACCACGTGAAACGGGCCATGATCGACTGGTGGGGGCACAGCGTCGAGGAGTACTACGCGGCCAGCGAGGGCGGTGGTGCCTTCGCGACCGCCGAGGACTGGCTGAAGAAGCCCGGCACGGTCGGCAGGGCCTGGCCGATCAGCGAACTCGCGATCTTCGACGACGAGGGCAACCGGCTCCCGCCCGGCGAACTCGGCACCGTCTACCTGAAGATGAACACCGGCGGATTCTCCTACCACAAGGACGAGGCGAAGACCCGGAAGAACCGGATCGGCGACTTCTTCACCGTCGGCGACCTCGGCTACCTGGACCAGGACGGCTACCTCTTCCTGCGCGACCGCAAGATCGACATGATCATCTCGGGTGGCGTGAACATCTACCCCGCCGAGATCGAGTCCGCCCTGCTCGCCCACCCCGCCGTCGCCGACGCCGCCGCCTTCGGCATCCCGCACGACGACTGGGGCGAGGAGGTCAAGGCCGTGGTGGAACCGGCCCCGGGGCACGAGCCGGGACCCGGTCTCGCCACCGCCCTGCTCGACCACTGCGCGCGGCACCTCGCCGGCTACAAGTGCCCCAAATCCATCGACTTCGTCGCCGAACTGCCCCGCGACCCCAACGGCAAGCTGTACAAGCGACGGCTGCGGGAACCCTACTGGGAGGGCCGGAACCGCTCCGTATGACCATGCGCCGGCCCCCGCGACGGCGACGCCGGCGAACCCACCGGGACCACCGCCGCGCGACGCCGGGACCGCGCCGTGCCGCCGCGTCCTTGACCCGCTCGCGCACCGCCCGCAGGATCGGGTGCCATGACGCAGGGACACGGCAGCACGGTCGACGGGGTGCTGCGGCGCAGCGCCCGGCGCACACCCGCGCGGATCGCGGTGGAGTACGGCGAGCGCCGCTGGACCTACGCGGAACTCGACGACGCCGTCTCCCGCGCCGCCGGCCTGCTGCGCGCCCGCGGCCTGGCCCCCGGCGACCGGGTCGGCGCCTACGGCCACAACTCCGACGCCTATGTGATCGCCTTCCTCGCCTGTGCGCGGGCGGGCCTGGTCCACGTGCCGGTCAACCACCACCTGACCGGCGACGACCTCGCCTACGTCGTCACCCAGTCGGGCAGCGCACTGGTGCTCGCCGACCTGGCCCTCGCCGCACGGCTGCCGGACGGCGTCCCCGTGCTGGCGCTGCGCGACACCGACGACTCGCTCCTCGCCTCGCTCGCGACGGCGGCGCCGTACGGCGGTCCCGAACCGTGCGCCGAGGACCTGGTGCAACTGCTGTACACCTCCGGCACCACCGCGCTGCCGAAGGGCGCGATGATGACGCACCGGGCACTGGTCCACGCCTACTTGAGCGCGATCACCGCCCTCGACCTGCGGGCCGGGGACCGGCCCGCGCACGCCCTGCCGCTGTACCACTCGGCGCAACTGCACGTGTTCCTGCTGCCCTACCTCGCCGTCGGCGCCACCAACACCGTCCTCGACGCACCCGACGGCGACACCCTCTTCGACCTGATCGAGGCCGGGCGCGTGGACAGCCTGTTCGCACCGCCCACCGTGTGGATCGCGCTGTCGAACCGGCCCGACTTCACGACCCGCGACCTCGGCGGGCTGCGCAAGGCGTACTACGGGGCGTCGATCATGCCCGTACCGGTCCTGGAACGGCTCCAGGAGCGACTGCCGGAGCTGGCTTTCTACAACTGCTTCGGGCAGAGCGAGATCGGCCCCCTCGCCACCGTGCTCGGCCCCGACGAGCACGCCGGCCGACTCGACTCCTGCGGCCGCAGTGTGCTGTTCGTGGACGCCCGCGTGGTCGACGAGAACGGCGCGGACGTGCCCGACGGCACACCGGGCGAGGTCGTCTACCGCTCGCCGCAGCTGTGCGAGGGCTACTGGGACAAGCCCGAGGAGACCGCCGAGGCGTTCCGCGACGGCTGGTTCCGCTCCGGCGATCTCGCCGTGCGGGACGCCGACGGATACCTCACGATCGTCGACCGGGTGAAGGACGTCATCAACTCCGGTGGGGTGCTGATCGCCTCACGGCAGGTCGAGGACGCCCTGTACACGCACGAGGGGGTGGCCGAGGCCGCCGTCGTCGGGCTGCCCGACGAGCGCTGGGTCGAGGCCGTCACGGCGGTCGTCGTGCCGCGCGGCGAGGTCACCGAGGCCGAACTGATCGCCCACGCGCGCGAGCGGCTCACCCCGTTCAAGGCACCCAAGCGCGTGCTGTTCGTCACCGAACTCCCGCGCAACGCCAGCGGCAAGATCCTCAAGCGGGCACTGCGGGACCGCTTCGGCGGCGGGGACTGAGCGGGCCGGGTGAGGGCGCGGCGGACGAACGAGGGCGCGGCGGACGAGCGACGGCGCGGCGAGCGCCTCGCGGCACGGCCGGCGGAGCGCTCAGCGCGGGCGCAGGTCCACGATCCGGCGGATCTTGCCCACCGACCGCTCCAGCGACGCCGGGTCGACGATCTCCACGTCGGCCGACACGCCGATGCCGTCCTTGACGGCCGCGGCGACCAGCCGGGCCGCCTCCCGGCGGGTCTCGGGGGTCGCGTCGGGGCGTGCCTCGATCCGTACGGTGAGGGCGTCCAGGCGGCCCTGCCGGGTGAGGCGGAGCTGGAAGTGCGGGGCGAGGCCGGGGACGCGCAGCACGATCTCCTCGACCTGCGTCGGGAAAAGATTGACGCCCCGCACGATCACCAGGTCGTCGCTGCGGCCGGTGATCTTCTGCATCCGCCGGAACACCCGGGCCGTGCCCGGCAGCAGCCGGGTCAGGTCGCGGGTCCGGTACCGGACGACCGGCATGGCCTCCTTGGTGAGCGAGGTGAAGACCAGTTCGCCCTCCGCGCCCTCGGGCAGCAGCTCGCCGGTGACCGGGTCGACGACCTCCGGATAGAAGTGGTCCTCCCAGACGTGCAGGCCGTCCTTGGTCTCCACGCACTCCTGCGCGACGCCCGGACCGATCACCTCGGACAGCCCGTAGATGTCGACGGCGTCGATCCCGAACCGCTCCTCGATCTCCCGCCGCATCTCCTCCGTCCACGGTTCCGCACCGAAGATGCCCACCCGCAGCGACGTGCCGCGCGGATCCACGCCCTGCCGCTCGAACTCGTCGAGCAGGGTGAGCATGTACGAGGGCGTCACCATGATGATCCGCGGCTCCAGATCCGTGATGAGCTGGACCTGGCGGGCGGTCATGCCGCCGGACGCGGGGATCACCGTGCATCCCAGCCGCTCGGCGCCGTAGTGGGCGCCGAGGCCGCCGGTGAACAGCCCGTAACCGTACGCCACGTGGACGGTGTCCCCGGGCCGCCCGCCCGCCGCCCGGATGGAACGGGCCACCATGTCGGCCCACAGCGAAAGATCGTTCTCCGTGTAGCCGACCACGGTGGGGCGTCCGGTCGTGCCGCTCGACGCGTGGATCCGGCGGATCCGGTCGCGCGGCACGGCGAACATCCCGAACGGGTAGTTCTCGCGCAGGTCCGCCTTGGCGGTGAAGGGGAAGCGGGCCAGGTCGTCCAGGGACCGGAGGTCCTGCGGGTGGACGCCGGCGGTGTCGAAGGACTCGCGGTAGAACGGCACGTGGTCGTAGGCGCGGCGCAGGGTCGTCCGCAGCCGCTCCAGCTGAAGCCGCCGCAGCGCCTGCGCGTCGAGCCGTTCCCCCGCGTCGAACAGCTCACTGGCCTCCGTCATGGGGTACCTCTCCCTCGCCGGGTCCATCGACTCACACCGACTCACACCGACTCACACCGACTCACACCGACTCACACCGACTCACATCGACTCACATCGGTACACGTCAATTCGGACGACCGATCATTCCGTCGCCGTGTCCGGGATCAGTAATTCAGGCCGGGGCGGGGCCGGGCAAGGGGGCGGCCTGCACTTTCTCGCCCGTCCGGCCGATCCGGAACCCCGTTGCGGGCCGGCCCGGCCAAGCCGGATGATCGGCGGGATGCCCGCGTTCACGGCGCCCGACGGGGCCCGTCTCGCGTACCACGTCCGCGGCGCGCGGGAGCCACTCGTCGTGCTGCCCGGCGGCCCCACGCGGGTCTCGGCCTATCTCGGCGACCCGATGCGGCGGCCGAAGACCAGGCCAACGACGCGGCGGCCGGCGCCCTCGCCCCGGACACCACCCGCGCCGCCCTGAGCCGTCTCGCCGCTCCCGTCCTCGTCCACGCGGGGGAACTCGACGGCGGCCCCCGTCCCGGTCCGGCCCGCCGCACGGCGGAGGCGTTCCCGGACGCGGTCTGCGTCATCCAGCCCGGCGCCGGGCACTGTCCCTGGCTGGACGACGCGGAGCGGTTCGCGCGCCGGATCGCCGCCTTCCTCGATGCGGACCCGGCCCTCTCCCCGCCCCCTCCGGGGTAGCGGCGGGCGCGTCCGGCGGACCACCGGTGTGCGCCGGACGCCCGGGGCACGCGTCCTACCGGTCCGCGGCGGCCGCCACCTCCCGCGCCCACCGGTAGTCCGCCTTGCCGCTGGGCGAGCGCCGGACCGCCTCCGTGAGCACGAGCTGGCGCGGGATCTTGTAGCCGGCCAGCTGGGTGCGGCAGTGCCGCTGGACGTCCGCCAGGGACAACGGGGCGGCGCCCGCGCGCAACTGCACCACCGCCGCCACATGATTGCCCCAGGTGGCGTCCGGCACCCCGGCCACGAGCGCGTCGTACACGTCCGGATGCGACTTGAGCGCCTGTTCGACCTCTTCCGGGTAGACCTTCTCCCCGCCGGTGTTGATGCACTGCGAGCCACGGCCGAGCACGGTGACGACGCCGTCCTCGTCGACGGTGGCCATGTCGCCCAGCAGCACCCAGCGCCGGCCGTCCTTCTCGAAGAAGGTCTCGGCGGTCTTCGCCGGGTCGTTGTAGTAGCCGAGCGGGACGTGCCCGCACTGCGCGACCCGCCCCACCTCACCGGCCGCTACCGGTTCCCAGGTGGCCGGATCGACCACCAGGGTGCGGGAGTTGACGCGGATGCGGAACCCGCGCTCCGGTCCGGAGTCGTCCGTCGCCGTGCCGTTGAACCCGGACTCGGAGGACCCGAAGTTGTTCAACAGCAGGGCGTTCGGCACGAGTTCGCCGAACTGCCGGCGCACCGTCTCCGACATGATCGCCCCCGACGAGGAGACGCTGAACACCGACGAGCAGTCCGTGCCCTTCATCGGGCCCCGCAACGCGTCGATCAGCGGCCGCAGCATCGCGTCGCCGACCAGGGACACGCTGGAGACCTTCTCCTTCTCGACCGTCCGCAGCACGTCCTCGGGCGTGAACTTGCGGTGGAGCACCACACGCTGCCCGAAGTTGAACCCGATGAACGCCGTCAGCGTGGACGTGCCGTGCATCAGCGGGGGAGTGGGGAAGAAGGTGATCCCGGCACCGCCGGCCGCGACCCGCTCGGCCAGTTCCTCCGGCCTGCGCACCGGCTCACCGGTCGGTGCCCCGCCTCCCATGCCCGAGAAGAACAGGTCCTCCTGTCGCCACATCACGCCCTTGGGCATCCCGGTGGTGCCGCCGGTGTAGATGATGAACTGGTCGTCGGCCGAGCGTGCCGCGAAGCCCCGCTCCGGCGACCCGGCTGCCTCGGCGTCGGTGAAGGCCACGGCGGGCACCTCGGCCTCGCCCGGCGCCGCGGCACCCACCCGCACCAGATGCCGCAGCCCCGCGGAGCGCGGCAGCGCCGCCGCCACCCGGTCCGTGAACTCCGCGTCGAAGACGAGCGCCACCAGATCCGCGTCCCGGTAGAGATAGGCCAGCTCGTCCTCGACGTAGCGGTAGTTGACGTTGACCGGGACGACGCGCGCCTTCAGGCAGCCGAGCACCGTCTGCAGGTACTCGACGCCGTTGTAGAGGTGGAGCCCAAGATGCTCGCCCGGCCGTATCCCGCTGTCGGCGAGATGGTGCCCGATGCGGTTCGCCGCCGCGTCCAGCTCCGCGTACGTCAGGCGGCGCTCCGTGCCGGTACCCGGGTGGTCGATGTACACGAGGGCTTCACGGTCCGGGACCGCGTCGACGACCGACTCGAACAGGTCGGCAAGGTTGTACTCCACCGTTCCTCCTGACCCGGGCGTACCTGGCATCCGACGGTTCGCCGGTCATCAGAGCAAAGGGCGCCGCAACTGTGAAGGCTTCCCGCGAAGAAATCTGACTGACTGTCAGAAAACCCTTGAAGTGCCCACCCGCCTACTGCAACCTGTTCTCGTTCCGGCAGAGGGGAGATGGGTCATGGCCGGCACCGAACACCTCACCGTGCGGCACGAAGGCGCCACACTGGTACTCACACTCAACAGGCCCGAGGCCAAGAACGCGCTCTCGCTGCCGATGCTCGTCGGCCTGTACGACGGCTGGCTGGAGGCCGACGCGGACGACACCGTCCGCTCCGTCGTGCTCACCGGCGCCGGAACCGCCTTCTGCGCCGGGATGGACCTCAAGGCCCTGGCCGGCGGCGGCATGGTGGGCGAGCACTACCGGGACCGGCTCAAGGCCGACCCCGACCTGCACTGGAAGGCCATGCTGCGCCACCACCGGCCGCGCAAACCGGTGATTGCCGCCGTCGAGGGGCACTGCGTGGCCGGCGGCACGGAGATCCTCCAGGGCACCGACATCCGGGTGGCCGGCGAGTCCGCGACCTTCGGCCTCTTCGAGGTCAGGCGCGGCCTGTTCCCGATCGGCGGCTCCACCGTCCGACTGCAACGCCAGATTCCCCGCACCCACGCCCTGGAGATGCTGCTCACCGGCCGGCCGTACAGCGCCCGCGAAGCCGGCGGCATCGGACTCGTCGGCCACGTCGTCCCCGACGGCACCGCGCTCGCCCACGCCCTGGAGATCGCCGAGCGGATCAACGCCTGCGGCCCGCTCGCCGTCGAGGCCGTCAAGGCGTCCGTGTACGAGACCGCCGAGATGACCGAGGCCGACGGCCTCGCCGCGGAACTCGAACGCGGCTGGCCGGTCTTCGACACCGCCGACGCCAAGGAAGGCGCCCGCGCCTTCGCGGAGAAGCGGCCCCCCGTCTACAAGCGCGCCTGACCCCGTGCCGGGCCGCCCGAACAGCGAAGGAGACAGCCGCCGATGCCCGACGTCCTCAAGGCCCCCCTCGTCCTGGAGTTCCCCTTCACCCGCTCGCTCGGCCCCGTCCAGAGCGCCTTCCTCACCGGCCTGCGCGAACGCGTCGTGCTCTGTGTGCGCACGGGCGACGGCCGCACCCTGGTACCGCCCGTCGAATACGACCCGGTGACCGCCGAGGAGATCCGCGACCTCGTCGAGGTCGCCCCCACCGGCACGGTCACCACCTGGGCCTGGAACCACGAGCCCCGGCCCGGCCAGCCCCTCACCACCCCCTTCGCCTGGGTCCTGGTCCGGCTCGACGGCGCCGACACCCCCCTGCTGCACGCCCTGGACGCCCCCGGACCCGACTCCGTGCACACCGGCCTGCGCGTGCGGATCCGCTGGGCCGAGGAGCGCACCGGCGCCATCACCGACATCGCCTGCTTCGAACCGTACGACGGCACCGCCGCCGAACCCACCGGCCACAGCGGCACGTTCGCGGACCCCGTCACCGGCATCGTCGCCCCCGCCCGCCTCGACTACACCTACACACCCGGCCGCGCCCAGAGCGCCTACATCGAGGCGCTCGCCGAACACCGCACCGTCGGCGAACGCTGCCCGTCCTGCCGCAAGGTGTACGTCCCGCCCAGGGGCGCCTGCCCCACCTGCGGCGTCGCCACCGCCGAGCAGGTCGAGGTGGGCCCCCGCGGCACGGTCACCACCTACTGCATCGTCAACATCAAGGCCAGGAACCTCGACATCGAGGTGCCCTACGTCTACGCGCACATCGCCCTCGACGGCGCCGGCCTCGCGCTGCACGGCCGCATCGGCGGCATCCCCTACGACCGGGTGCGGATGGGCCTGCGCGTCGAACCGGTGTGGACCGAGGGCGCCCGCCACCCCGACCACTACCGGCCGACCGGCGAACCCGACGCCGACTACGACACGTACAAGGAGCTGCTGTGACCCGTGCAGACGCGCCGGCCCCCCGGGAGATCGCCGTCGTCGCCTTCGCGCAGACCGCCCACCGGCGCGCCGACGAGGAACACTCCGAGGCGGAGATGCTCCTGCCGGTCCTGCACGAGGTGCTGGAGAGGACCGGCCTGAAGACCTCCGACATCGGTTTCACCTGCTCCGGCTCCAGCGACTACCTGGCCGGCCGTGCCTTCTCCTTCACCCTCGCCCTGGACGGCGTCGGCGCCTGGCCGCCGATCTCCGAGTCGCACGTCGAGATGGACGGCGCCTGGGCGTTGTACGAGGCATGGACCAAACTCCTCACCGGTGACGCCGACACCGCCCTCGTCTACTCCTACGGCAAGTCCTCGCCCGGCTCCGTCCGGGACGTCCTCACCCGCCAGCTCGACCCGTACTACGTCGCCCCGCTGTGGCCGGACGCCGTCGCCCTCGCCGCGCTCCAGGCGCAGGCGCTCATCGACGCGGGGGAGACGGACGAGGCCGCGCTGGCCGCGCTCGCCGCCCGCAACCGCGCGTCCGCCGCCGCCAACCCCCATGCCCAGCTGCGGGGTTCCGTCCCACAGGGGGAGTACGTCGTACGGCCCCTGCGCACCGGCGACTGCCCGCCCGTCGGCGACGGCGCCGCCGCCGTGATCCTCGCTGCGGGCGACCGGGCCCGTGAACTGTGCCCGCGGCCCGCCTGGATCCGGGGCATCGACCACCGCGTCGAGGCCCATGCCCTCGGTCTGCGCGAGCTGACCGACTCGCCCTCCGCCCGGCTCGCCGCCGAACGCGCCGGCGCCTTCGAACGGCCCGTCGACACCGCCGAGTTGCACGCGCCGTTCAGCGCACAGGAGGTCGTCCTGCGCAAGGCGCTGCGGCTCGGCGACGACGTGTGCGTCAACCCGTCCGGCGGCGCCCTCGCCGCCAATCCGGTCATGGCGGCCGGGCTCGTCCGCATCGGCGAGGCCGCCGCCCGCATCGCACGCGGCGAGTCCGACCGGGCGCTCGCCCACGCCACGTCCGGCCCCTGCCTGCAACAGAACCTGGTCGCCGTACTGGAAGGGGATCCCCGATGAGCAAGGAGCCCGTGGCCGTCATAGGGATCGGCCAGACCAAACACGTGGCGGCCCGCCGGGACGTGTCGATCGCGGGCCTGGTCCGCGAGGCGGCCCGCCGCGCCCTCGACGACGCCGAACTGACCTGGTCCGACATCGACGCCGTGGTCATCGGCAAGGCGCCCGACTTCTTCGAGGGCGTGATGATGCCGGAGCTGTACCTGGCCGACGCGCTCGGCGCGGTGGGCAAGCCGCTGCTGCGGGTGCACACCGCCGGTTCCGTCGGCGGCTCCACCGCCCTCGTCGCGGCCGGCCTCGTCGCCTCCCGGGTGCACGCCACCGTGCTCACCCTCGCCTTCGAGAAGCAGTCCGAGTCCAACGCCATGTGGGGCCTGTCCCTGCCGATCCCGTTCCAGCAGCCGCTGCTGGCGGGCGCGGGCGGCTTCTTCGCCCCGCACGTGCGCGCGTACATGCGGCGCAGCGGCGCCCCCGACACCATCGGTTCCCTGGTCGCCTACAAGGACCGGCGCAACGCCCTCAAGAACCCGTACGCCCACCTGCACGAGCACGACCTCACCCTGGAGCAGGTCCAGGCGTCCCCGATGCTGTGGGACCCCATCCGCTACTCGGAGACCTGCCCCTCCTCCGACGGGGCCTGCGCGATGGTCCTCACCGACCGGGCCGGCGCCGCCCGCGCCCCCCGGCCGCCCGCCTGGATGCTCGGCGGCGCCATGCGCAGCGAACCCACCCTGTTCGCCGGGAAGGACTTCGTCTCCCCGCAGGCCGGCAAGGACTGCGCCGCCGACGTCTACCGGCAGGCGGGCATCGCCGACCCGCGCCGGGACATCGACGCCGTCGAGATGTACGTGCCGTTCTCCTGGTACGAGCCCATGTGGCTGGAGAACCTCGGCTTCGCCGCGGAGGGCGAGGGCTGGAAGCTCACCGAGTCCGGGGTGACCGAACTCGACGGGGACCTGCCCGTCAACATGTCGGGCGGTGTGCTGTCCACCAATCCGATCGGCGCCTCCGGCATGATCCGCTTCGCGGAGGCCGCCCTCCAGGTGCGCGGACAGGCCGGGGAACACCAGGTGGAGCGGGCCAGGAAGGTGCTCGGGCACGCCTACGGCGGCGGCTCGCAGTTCTTCTCCATGTGGCTGGTGGGAGCGCGGCCGCCCGACTTCTGAAAGGTCCCCCACACGTGGCCTGTCGGCCGTCGGAACCGATCGCTAGGCTGGCCGCGGACGACGAACCGGGAGGAGCACGGACGTGGCCGAGAGCACCACCCAGCAGCAGCCGCTCAGGGGCTGGGACAAGCCGGATCTGGACCTCAGCAACGCCGATTGGCAGTCCAGCAGCCGAGGGCTTGGCGATGTCCAGATCGCCTTTGTCGAGGGCTTCATCGCGATGCGCAACAGCGGTCGCCCGCAGAGCCCTTCCCTGATCTTCACTCCGGCCGAATGGGGTGCCTTCGTCTCCGGCGCGCGGGAAGGCGAGTTCGACCTGACCTGACCCGCGCGGCACCGGGTGCGCCGCCGAGCCGATCCGGGGGACTTCCGCACCGATTTCCCAACACGCGCCCGACCGGGCCGTCCCGGGACCGGCACCTGGGCGAGGCTGACCCCCGCAAGGCACAGCCGCATCCCGGAGGTCAGGAACCATGAGCACGCTGCCGGTGATCGCCGCGGTCGACGGTTCGGACGACAGCCTGCGTGCCCTGGACTGGGCTCTCGACGCCGCCAGGCGCCGCGCGGCACCGCTGCGCGTGGTCCATGTGCGGCAGTACGCGCCGTGGGGCCGGCCCGAGGTGCTGATCGCCGGCCCGCCCGAACCGGACGACGACGACATCCTCGACGCGGTGCGCACCCGGCTGCGCGGCCCGGCGGCCGGGCAGGCCGTCGAGTACGTCGCGTTGTCCGGCGCGCCCGCCGCGGTGCTGCCCGCCCTGGGCGCCGAGGCACAACTGCTGGTGCTCGGCTCCCGGGGGCGGGGCGGCTTCGCCAGCCTGCTGCTCGGCTCCAACGGCCTGGCCGCCGCCCGCGCCGCGCAGTGCCCGGTCGTCGTCGTGCCCCGGCCCGGCCGCGACACGGGTGCCGCCGCGACGGCGGGGGAGCACGGCGAGCCGCCGGCCGGGCCAGGGCCCCGGGTGGTCGTGGGCGTGGACGTGGACGACCCCGACGACGCCACGCCCGCTTTCGCCTTCACCGAGGCCGGTCTGCGCGGGGCCCGCCTCCAGGTGATCGCCGCCTACCGGTGGCCCGCGCTGCCGCTGCCGGCGCCCGGCGGCCTCGTCCCGCCCGCCATCGACCAGGCCGCCGTGGAGCACGAGACCAGGACCCTCACCGAGGACCTCCTCGCACCGCACCGCGCCCGGCACCCGGATGTCCGCGCCGACGCCCTGGCGCTGCCCGGCGACGCGGCCGGCAACCTGGTCGCGGCCTCGGGCGGGGCAGCTCTGGTCGTCGTCGGCCGGCACCGGCGGCGGCTGCTCGCGCCCGCCCCGATGATGGGCTCCGTCACCCAGGCCGTCCTGCTGCACGCGGCGAGCCCGATCGCCGTCGTACCGCCCGCACCGCCGCAGGAGTCCGTACCGCCGCGGGACTGACCCGGCTCCCCCGCCCGGCCCACCGGAACCCCGCCCGCCGATCGCCGCCCGCCGGACGCCACCCACCGAACCCTGTCCGCCGGAACGCCGCCCAGGGGCCGCGCGGCCGGTCGCCCGCGGGTTCCGCGGCGTGGCACGGCTCCCCTGACGGGACGCCGCCCGGGCGCCGTCGACCGGGCCCGGGCACGTACCATGGCCGCATGTCGTTCCTCCGTCGCCGCAGCGCCACGCCCGCCGGGCCCGACTTCGACGTCCTGGCCATGGACCCGGGCGACTGGCCCGGCAATCTGGGCGCGGGCCTGCTGCCCGCCCCCGACGGCAGCTGCCAGGGCGTCTTCCTGCGTTACGACCTGTTCGGCGGCCGTGGCCCCGCCATGATCATCGGCAATCTCCCGGAGGGCTCCCCGGCCCGTGACGTCGCCGAGGGGGAGATCCCCTTCGAGGTGGCCCAACTGCTGCTGGCGCTGGAGAACGACGAGGAGGTCACGGTCACCGGCACCGAGGACATGCCGGTGCTCCAGGGCGACAACCTGCTGATCGTGCGCCGGCTGAAGCTCACCGAGACCCGGATCTCATGCGTGCAGTTCGACCGCAGCGACGGCATCCTGGTCACCATCGCGGCCTGGGACCGGCCCATCACCGACGACCTGTACGCCCTGCTGAAGCCGCTCCCGGCGGAGCTTTTCCAGCAGGGCTGACGACGGCCGTCAGCCGGCCGACGACCGCACGTCCACGTCGGCGGCGCGCACATACGCCACCCGGTGGCCGTACTGGATCTGGTAGTATAGGTCCTTGCCCACCACGACCCACCACGACCCGGTGCGAGTCGGTGGCGAAGGTGACCGCGTAGAAGTACTCGCCGGGCAGCTCGTCACCGACGACGTACTCCTGGCCCGCCGGGATCGTGTACGACAGCGGAGACACCGCCTGCGCGGGCACTCCCGTCGGGTACGCCTCCTTCTCCGGGTAGGCCCGGCCGTACACCGGAACGCTCGCACGCCCCGCCTTGGGCGTGATCACGAGCCCGGAGGCGTTCACGGCCGTCGGCTGTCCGGCCGGGTTGCGGAACCATGCCTGCTGTCCCAGGTACCAGATCGCCGTCCAGTCGCCCCAGCGGTCGGCCACCGCGTACTGCTGCCCGGTCGAGACCCGCGAGGACAGGTCGTTCACACCGGTGGTCGGGGCGGTGCCGAGGCCGATGTCCTTGATCAGCGCGGAGTTCTCGTCGTGGTCCGAGTACAGCCGCACCTCGCTCGACCCGTGCGCCGGGCACGGCTCGCCCGCGGTGGTGCAGCCCGTGTAGACCGGCTGGTTCTTCGCGTAGTCCGGCAGGATCGTGACCAGCCCGCCGTTCCTGCCCGCCGTGCGCTTGAACGGGTGACCCAGCAGCTCGAAGTAGTGCCGCCAGTCCCAGTACGGACCCGGGTCGGTGTGCATGCCGGGCACGGAGGAGGTGGTCGGCCCCGGCACGTTGTCGTGGCCGAGGATGTGCTGCCGGTCCAGCGGGACGTCGTACTCGGCGGCGAGGTACTTCACCAGCCGGGCCGACGACCGGTACATCGCCTCCGTGTACCAGGCGTCGGGCGAGGCGAGGAAGCCCTCGTGCTCGATGCCGACCGACTTGGCGTTGACGTACCAGTTGCCCGCGTGCCACGCCACGTCCTTCGCCTTGACGTGCTGGGCGATCAGGCCGTCCGTGGAGCGGATGGTGTAGTTCCACGACACGTAGGTCGGGTCCTGGATCAGGTTGAGGACGCCGTCCCAGGTGCCCTCGGTGTCATGGATGACGATGTAGTCGATGCCCTGCGAGGCCGGCCTGTTTCCCAGGTCGTGGTTGCCGTAGTCGTTGTCCCCGAACTCCTCGTACGGGGCCGGCAGCCAGGTGCAGGACACCGACGCGGGGCACTCCGTGCCGTCCTGGTCGGCCGGGGCGAGACCGGCCCGCTTCAACTGCCCGGTGTCCGCGGACAGGCCCGGCCGCGCGGCCAGCGCGACCGCCTGCCCCTGGTCCGTGGTGCGCTTCGCGCCGGTGCGCAGCACGTCGTACACGTCGTTCGCGTAGGAAGCGGCGGTCGCGGTGTCGTCCGCGCCGGAGAACCGGGCCACCGCGCCGTACCACTCGGCCGGATCGGAGCCGAGGGGCCGGCCCAGCTCCTTCTGGGCCGCGGCGAGCAGCGCGGCGCCTCCGGCGACGTTGGCGGCCGGGTCGGTGCGCAGCTCGGCCGCCGGGATCCCGGTCAGCCGGGCGGCCCGCGGCAGCGTTTCGAGCCGGTCGGGGAGAGCGGCGGCGTCCGGCACGCTCACCTTCGGGTGCCGGGCCGGGCGGGCGCTGTCACCGCGGGCGTCCTCGGCGCCCTCGCCGTGGTGCGGTGCGGCGGCGAGCGCGGTGTGCGCGTCGGTGAGGTGCATCGGGCCGTAGCCGCCGGACACGCTCGGCGCGCCGGCGTGCGTGTCCCAACGGGACTGGAGGTAGGAGACGGCCAGCAGGACGCTCTGCGGCACGTGGTACTCGGCTGCCGCGGAGGCGAAGGCCCCCTGGAGGTCGCCGGCGGCGGACCGGCCGGCGCCCTGGGACGGTGCGGCGCCCAGCAGCGGCAGCAGCAGCGCCGCGGCGGCGATGCCTCCTGCGGCCCTGCGCGTACGTCTCCCGCGCGGAGCGGACGTGGGGTCGGTGGCGGATCCTCGCAATGCGGCCTCCTGGGACGATCGAGCGCGGTGGGGCGTGCGGGGCTGAGCGATGCTCAGTGGTACCGGTTCGCCGACGATCCGTCAATCATGCCCAGGAAACAGCGATTTCCCACGTCAGACGGGGGTGAGAGAGTTTCGTGGCTGCGCCGCGCGGGCCTGCGGGGCGTCAGTGGCGTACACCAATGACCCAGGTGCGCACCGGGAACGCGGGGGACTGCCAGGGGCGCGCCGGGGGCGTGCATCGGGCCGACCGCGCCAGGCGACTTGGAGTACGGAACCGGCGCGGGCCCGGCGCGCGGCGCGACCCGCGGTGCACCGCCTCGGGCGCACCGCGGGCCGGTTCCGTCAGCGGGTGCCGACCGCCGCGCGCACGGCCCGGCGGGCCAGTTGGCAGTCGTCGTGCAGCCGCCGCAGCAGCAGGCGCTGCTCCTCCCCGGACGGTACGCCACCCGCCGCGGCCGGGCCGGAGGCCGCCGGGGGCGCGTCGTGCATCGAACGCTGCACGGCCGTCTCGTAGGTACGGATCTCCCGGGTCAGGACGAGCATCAGATTCACCAGGAAGGCGTCCCGCGACGCCGGGCCGGCCGACTGGGCGAGCTGGCTGATCTGCCGCCGTGCCACCGGCGCGTCCCCGAGGACCGACCACAGCACCGCCAGGTCGTACCCCGGCAGGTACCAGCCCGCGTGCTCCCAGTCCACCAGCACCGGGCCCGTCGGAGAGAGCAGGAGGTTGGAGAGCAGGGCGTCACCGTGGCAGAACTGGCCCATGCCCTGGCGGCCCGTCGCGTGCGCGATGCCGTGCAGCAGCTTCTGCAGGTCGCCGAGGTCCCGGTCGGTGAGCAGCCCCAGTCCGTGGTACCTGGCGATACGGGCCGCGTAGTCGAGGGGCGCGTCGAACGTGCCCGCCGGTGGCCGCCAGGCGTTGAGCCGGCAGATCGCGCCGAGGGCCGCACGGATGTCCGGGCGGGGCGGGGCCTCGGCCGGGTGCCGTTGCAGCGCCGCCACCCGGCCCTGCATGCGCTCGATCACCAGGGTGCAGTTGTCCGGATCCGCCGCGATCAGCCTCGGCACCCGGACGGGCGGCCGGTGCCGGACGAACGAGCGGTATGCCGCTATTTCGTGGCGGATGCGCTCCGCCCAGGCGGGCGACTGGTCCAGGAGACACTTGGCGACGGCCGTGCTGCGTCCCGTCGTGCCGACCAGGAGCACGGACCGCCCGCTGCGCCGTAGCAGCTGCACCGGAGTGAACTCCGGGCAGATGCGGTGCACCGACGCGATGGCCGCGCGCAGTTGCGCCCCCTGGGGACCGGACAAGTCGAGTCTCCCGCTGAGCGGTTGAGTGCCCGGCCCCGCGGTGCGCGGTGGCCGCCCCACGCCCGGCACGCCGGTCCCCGGATGCGCGGGAGCGAGGTAGGGCCCGCCGCCCGCGGGACGGGGACGCATCGGCCGGGGCGGAGCGGACACGGAGGACGATGCTGCGTACATGGGCGATACAGATCCCTTCGTGTTCCTGCAGTGTCTGCCTGGTGCGCGCGCCCACCCGGCCCGGTTGCCCGGGTGCATCCTGGGGAATGCGCCCGTCTGGAGGAGTGGTAGCCGGGTCGGGGTGGCGCGTTCCTACCTGACACCCGATGTGCAGTGGCACACCATCTGGCGCACCCTGGCGAACCCTGGCGAATAGTCGCCCGGCACCTTACGCCGGGCTACTGTCAACTCAGCCGAGAACCTGGGGGCTTGACGTGAGCGGACAATCCAACACCCGGCTCGCGGATCTGTTCGGCCTGGCCGGCTGGTCCAAGGGCGAACTCGCGAGGCTGGTCAACCGGCAGGCGGCGGCCATGGGCCACCCCCAACTGGCGACCGACACCTCCCGGGTGCGGCGGTGGATCGACATGGGAGAGATCCCGCGCGATCCGGTGCCGCGGGTGCTGGCGGCCCTGTTCACCGAGCGTCTCGGTCGTGTCGTGACCATCGAGGACCTCGGTCTGGTGCGGCACGGGCGTACGGGGAAGCGGCCGGCCGGCGGGAGAGTGGAACATCCCGACGGTGTGCCGTGGGCGCCCGAACGGACTGCCGCGGTCCTCACCGAATTCACGGGAATGGACCTCATGCTCAACCGACGCGGCTTGGTGGGCGCGGGTGCAGCGCTCACCGCGGGATCCGCACTCAGCAGTGCCATGTACGAGTGGCTGCACACCGACCCCACACTCAGGACCGACGCCCCTGCCCTCCAAGACCCCCTGCACGCCGACCCCGCTGGGTTCGACCGTTACGAGGCCGCCCCCATCGGGTCGCAGGAGATCGAGGAACTGGAACGTTCGGTCGAGGTGTTCCGGGTGTGGGACGCGGCCCGCGGTGGCGGGTTGCAACGCAAGGCGGTCGTGGGCCAGCTCAACGAGGTGGGCGGCATGCTCGCCTACCGTCACCCCGACCATCTGCAGCGGCGCCTGTGGGGCGTCGCGGCCAACCTCGCCGTCCTCGCCGGCTGGATGTCGCACGACGTCGGCCTGGAGCCCACGGCCCAGAAGTACTTCGTCATCGCCGCCCACGCGGCCCGGGAGGGCGGCGACCGGCCCCGCGCCGGGGAGGCGCTCTCCCGAGCGGCTCGCCAGATGGTGCACCTGGGTCGGCCCGACGACGCACTCGACCTGATGAAACTCGCCCAGTCCGGCTCGGGCTCCGAGATGCTGCCGCGCACCCGGGCCATGCTCCACACCATCGAGGCCTGGGCACAGGCGTCGATGGGCAAGGGCCAGGCGATGCGCCGCACCCTCGGCCAGGCGGAGGACCTCTTCGTCTCGGACCGGGGCGACGTGCCACCGCCGAGCTGGATGCAGATGTTCAAGGAGGAGGACCTGTACGGCATGCAGGCACTGGCCTACCGGACCCTGGCCGAGTTCGAGCCGGGGGCGGCCGCGCACGCCCAGCACTTCGCGGAGAAGGCCCTGGCCCTGCGGATCGACGGCCGTCAGCGGTCGAAGATCTTCGACTTCCTGTCCATGGCGTCCGCGTGCTTCATCGCCGACGACCCCGAACAGGCGGACCGGTACGCCCGGCTGGCCCTGATGTCGATGGGATCGAACTCCTCCCACCGCACCTGGGACCGGTTGAGCAAGATGTACCGGCTCACCGCCGAATTCGCCGGCTATCCGAAGATCAACGAACTGCGGGAGGAGATCGAGCTGGCCCTGCCCAAACCCAGGAGCAGGGGAAGCAGGAGCGCACAGGCGTAGGGCGTCCGTGCGCGCATTCCGGCGAAGTGCCCTCGCGGGTCCTGGCCGGAGCATCACCCGGGGCAGCGCTCCCGGGGTTTCCTAGGCGGGCAGCTTGGCGATGAGCACGCAGGCGTCGTCCTCACGCTCGCCCGCGCCGAACTCCTCCACGACCAGCCGCACGCAGTCCTCCGCGGTGGGCGCTGCGGCGAAGCGCGGGGCCAGGTCGAGGAGGCGGTCCACGGCGTCCGTTCCGCTGTGCCCGCGTACCAAGGCGTCGGTGCGCAGTAGAAGCAGGTCGCCGGGTTCGAGGGTCGCTTCGGCCTGTCCGTAGGCGGCTGACGGGGTCGTGCCGAGCAGGACGCCCCCGGGGGCTGCCAGCATGCGCCCCGTCCCGTCGCGGTACAGCAACGGGGCGGGGTGTCCTGCTTGGGCCCATTCGAGGGTCCGGTCGGCGGGCCGGTAGCGGCAGCAGACGGCGCTGGCCGGTGCGGGGTGTGCGGAGGTGTCCAGTAACTGGTTCAGCAGGTCCATCAGCCTGCCCGGCCGGTTGCCCGCCAGCGCCATGCCGCGTACGGCGCCCATCAGCATCGTCTTGTCCGAGGCGACGGTGATGCCGTGCCCGGTGAGGTCGCCCACGCCGAGCAGGGTGTCACCGTCCGGCAGTTGGAGGGTGTCGTACCAGTCGCCGCAGGTCGGCGGGCCTGCCGCGGCGGTGAGACGGCGCGCCGCGATGTCCAGGGACCGCGGTCCCCGGTGCGGGAGCCCGCGCGCCTCGTGCGACGGGGGCAGCACGGGCTCCTGCCGTTCGGCCGCGAGTCCGCCCCCGGTCTGCGCCTGCCGACGGTGACGCCGCAGCGAGTCACGGGTCTCGCGCACCGTCCACTGGCTGCGCCGCAGTTCACTGACGTCCCGCAGCACGGCCCACATCGCGGCCGTGCTGCCGTCGGCGTCCGGCACCGGCTCGCCCATCATGTGCAGGGTGCGCACGGACCCGTCGGGCCGTACGACCCGGAATTCCCCGTCGATCGGTTTGGCGTCGACGAGGCAGTCCGTGACCATCGCCGTGAGCTTCGGGCGGTCCTCGTCGAGGACCAGGGACGGCAGTTCGTCCAAGGTGAGCGCCGGCGCGGACGGGGAGCGGCCGAGGATCCGGTACAGGTCCTCGGACCAACTGGCCTCGTCCGTGAGCAGGTTCCACTCCGCGCTGCCGACCCGGCTGAGCAGTGAGCCGGTGGGCCCGCGATCGAGGCCACCGGGGACGGGCCCGGCCGGTCCGGCCTGCCGGAGCACCGGCTGCGCGGGGACGGTCGGCGGCGGGTCGTCCCGCAACTGCGCCAAGTGCTCGTCGAGGTCGCTGAGCTGATGCAGCGCCAGGTCGTACAGTGCGCGCTGCCAGCGCTCGTGCGGGTCCGCGGTGTCGCCGTGGGTGTCCCTCCGTACGGCGTCCACCTCGCCCTTGAGCCGCCGCGTCTGCGATATCAACGCCTCGACCGAGCCGCGCGCGGGCGGCTGGGCGGCGGGGCGATCCGCAGAGAGGTGGGGCGGCATGACGCACTCCGATGCGGGGACGGTACGGCCAAGAAGGAAGGGGGAGCGGTAACGACTGTTGCACAGCCCGCGACGCCCTGTAAGGGATTTGGCAATACACGATACGGTGGTGCTTCTGACATATGCCAGAGTCTCAACTGCAAGTCCGCCTCGTGCCATCAGCGTACGCGGCCGGGCGGGGCAAGTCGTAGCCCGAGTACGCGGTTTGACCGATCCGTCGGCCTGTCGTTGTGGCGCACCGCGTTCAGGTGTTCGGCGCGCTGAGGTTCCGTGGTGGTCATGCCGGCTCGCATGGTGACGTACATCACATCACAGGGTGCCGCGCAGGGTGTCATACACCCCGGTCCCTCGTGCTCGTAAGAACATGGACATCTGTATCCGGCAGCCCGCCCGAGCCCGTCTGATCACGGCCGAGGACCCGGAAGTCCCCGTGTCCGCCACCCTGCGCTACTCCGTGCAGGATCCGCTCGCCGTGTTCGTCGACTTCCCGCCGGAGGCGGCCCTCGACGGCGAGAGCGTCACCTGGACCTTCGCCCGCTCTCTGCTGGACGAGGGGCTGGCCGCGCCCGCCGGGGACGGCGACGTGCACGTCCGGCCGTGCGGACGCGGCTGCACGGTCATGGAGTTCCATTCACCGTACGGCGTCGCCCTGCTCGGGTTCGAGACCGCGGAACTGCGCCGCTTCCTCGCGCGCAGCTACGCCGTGGTGGCGGAGGGGACGGAGGACATCGGGGCCGTCGTCGAACGCGCGCTCGGCACGCTGTTCGGCAGCGTCTGACCCGGGCGGCGGCCCGATCCCGCGTCGGCGGCGGGAGCGCACCCGGCGTCGGCCTCGGAGGGCCTGACGGCGGCCGGCGGTCCACCGAGTGTCAGTCGTCGGCGTACAGGTCGGGGCGGCGCGGGAGTTCGACGGTCGTACGGCGGCCCGTCTCCAGCGCCCGGACCCCGGCCTCGGCGACGACCGAGGAGGCGTAGCCGTCCCACACGCTCGGACCGGTGACCCGTCCCCGGCGGGTGGCGTCGACCCAGGCGCGCAGCTCGCGGTCGTAGGCGTCGGCGAAGCGGACGACGTAGTCCTGCGCCACCTCCTCGCGGGCGCCGCCCCGTGCGGTGACCACCATGGTGTGCTCGTCGCCGATGCGGGCGCTGCCCGCCTCGCACACGGCCTCGCAGCGCACCTGGTAGCCGAAGCCGCAGTTGACGAAGATCTCCACGTCCACGAGGGCGCCGTGCTCGGTCTCGAACACCACGAACTGCGGGTCGGCCAGACCGTCCGGGGCGCCGCCCGAGGGCGTGGGGCGCAGTACGGTCACGGCGGTCAGCTCCTGGCCGAGCAGCCAGCGGGCCGCGTCGATCTCGTGCGAGACGGAGCTGTCGATCAGCATCGCGCTGGTGAAGCCGGGCGGCGAGGAGACGTTGCGGTGGGTGCAGTGCAGCATCAGCGGGCGTCCCAGACTGCCGCCGTCCAGCAGGGACTTCAGGCGCTGGTACTCGGCGTCGTAGCGCCGCATGAACCCGATCTGCGCCAGTCGCCGGCCCAGCCGGGTCTCCGCCTCAAGCACCCTGAGCGCCCCTGCGGAGTCGGGCACCATGGGTTTCTCGCACAGGACCGGCAGGCCGCGGTCGAAGGCGGCGAGGAGGGCCTCCTCGTGCGCCGGTCCCGGCGAGGCGATCAGGACGGCGTCCACGCCGGGCGCGTCCAGCGCGGCCACCGCCTCGGTGTGCACCGACACGCCGTCCAGGCCCGACACCGCCTCCTTGACCCGCTGGGTGTCGGGATCGGCGACGGCGGCCACCCTGGCGCCGCTCACCCCGTGGGCGAGGCGTCGGATGTGATCGGCCCCCATGTGTCCGGCGCCCAGTACCGCGACGCCCAGCACCTCAGCCATCTGTGCCCTTCCTCCCGGCCGGTGATCACGCCGTAGCGTACGCCGCGGTGGGAAGGAGCCGTCAGTACCGCAGCACGCCGGCGATGCCGTCCGCGTGATCCAGGGTGCCGTCCGGCACGAAGCGCACGTCGGCGCCGGTCTCCAGGCACTGCTCGACGATCTCGTCCACGATGTCCTCGCGGGCGTCGAGGTCCCCGGTCTCGGCGGGGACCAGATGGTCACCGTCGTCGCGGACGGTCACCCGGTGGTTCTCCTCGACGGCGAGCAGCCGGATCCGGCCCTCGCGGGCGCTGCGCCAGACCTCGTCGACACCTGCGGCGAACTCCTTGCGGCCCCGGGCCGCGTCCAGTTCCTCGGCCACGCGGTCGGCGGCCTTGCCCGCCTCCGCGTCGATCACCGGCCGGACGGTCTGCCACACCGCTTCGGGGGTACCGTTCGCCAGCCCGCCGTGCGGGATGTGCACGGCCTCCTTCGCGACGGCGCCGACCTCGTCCAGCAGGGAGAGCGCGGCCTGTTCACCGGTGACGTACAGCGGTCTCGGGTGCTCGCGCAGGACCACGGTCATCGCCGTGTCGGCCTCGCGCAGGAACTGCCGGGTGCCCTCGTCACGGAAGATGCTCGGGACGTCCCCGATCCGCTCCTGGCGCTCGGCGTCGAAGTTCTCCCGGTTCCGGGAGAGCGGGAAGCCCTCGGCATGGCTCTCGGCGACCCGGTCGACCGCGCCGGTCCACAGGGTGACGCGGTCGGCGGAGACCGAGAGCACCCAGAACGGCCGCTCGGCGGCGTGCGCGGAGACGAGGTTGCGGGTCAGGAAGGTGTCCGAGAGCACCACCCGCTCGGGCACGGTACGGGCCAGCGACCACACCTGGTGCTCGCCCGGCGCGGCGAAGATCACCAGGCCGTTCTCGGCGTGGGCGAGATCCACCTCGGTGAGGGCCCGGTCCAGCTGGCCGACCACGTCCGCGCGCCGGTCCCGGGTGACGGCGGGGTCGGACTCCAGTTGCTTCTTGGCCTCGGCCAGCACATTGCGCAGCCGGACCGGATCCTGGGCGTTGCCGGGCTCGCGGCGGTGTGTGGGTGTCAGCACGGACACCGCCGGATAGGCGCGCGGGCGTCGCAGTTCGGCGAGGGTCGCGGGACTGAGTGCGTGCTCCATAAGAGCACGATAGGGCGGATTCACATGTGGGGCATTTGGGGTAAATAGCTGCATGTGCCATGGCTCTCGCCGTGCCGTCGCGATCGGTGGACGGCGACGGGGGCCGCGGCCGCAGGAGGTGTGTGCAGATGGCCCGGCTGGTCGTGGAGGGGCGGGATCTGGTCCTGCGCCTGAGTGGCCCGGAGCGGCTGCTGGTCCGGCGTCCGCGCGCCGTCCGGATCCCGTGGGTGGCGGTGCGCGACGCGGTGGTCGAGCCCGACTGGTGGCGCGCGCTGCGCGGCCTGCCACGGTTCGGCCGGTGGCTGCCCGACCGGTTCTGCGTGGGGGAGTGGCGTCACCACGAGGGCCGGGACCTGGTCGCCGTCCGTGAGCACGGACCGGTCGTCGTGGTCGACCTGTGGCCCGGCCGTGCCCGGTATGCCCGCCTCGTGGTCTCCGTCCCCGATCCGGAAGGTGTGGTCCGGGCCGTTCGGCAGGCGATGCGGACGGCATCCGTGCCGGACGGTGCTCGGTCTGCGCCGACGGGTTCGCGGGAGCGGTCCCACCGAGGGTGACGGCGGATGCACCGAGCGCACATCCTGCGCCAGGTTCGCTTGATCAAAACTACAAAACATACGGCACGCGGAGAGGGCATCGGGCGATTTAGGGAGATTTTTACCAATGGCCGGTTCCTGGCGGATTCTGCCGGTCGGCACCCGGGATTGCGGGTCTCGTACGGGCAAAGCGCGTCCGAAAGTGTGAAGCGGCGGGGTCCGCCGCGTTACGTCCGCGTTGACCGAGCGCCGTCCCAGGCGCACCCTCGATATATAGGTGCTAACTACAACTTGTTCGGTGACAGACCGGACCCACCCACGAAGACGCAGGTGAGGCGCGGTACCGAGGCCGGACTGGAAGCAGGAGGAAGGTATGTGCGGCATCACCGGCTGGGTTTCCTTCAACCGCGACCTGCACTCCGAGGCCGCGACATTGGATGCGATGACCGAGACGATGGCCTGCCGCGGTCCGGACGACCGCGGCACCTGGATCGACGGTCCCGCCGCCCTGGGCCACCGCAGGCTCGCCATCATCGACCTGATAGGCGGGCGGCAGCCCATGACGGTCAGTACACCGGAGGGAACGGTCGGGCTGGTCTACTCGGGCGAGGCGTACAACTACACCGAACTCCGGCAGCAGCTGACCGCCCGCGGCCACCGCTTCACCACCGACTCGGACACCGAGGTCGTGCTGCGCGGCTATCTCGAATGGGGTGACGCGCTGGCCGAACGGCTCAACGGCATGTTCGCCTTCGCCGTCTGGGACGGCCGCGTCAAGAAGCTCGTGATGATCCGCGACCGGATGGGCATCAAGCCCTTCTACTACTACCCGACGCCCGACGGCGTCCTGTTCGGCTCCGAGCCCAAGGCGATCCTCGCCAATCCACTGGTCCGGCCTCGGGTCGGCATGGACGGCCTGCGTGAGCTGTTCACCTTCGTCAAGACGCCCGGACACGCCGTGTGGGAGGGCATGAACGAGGTGAAGCCCGGCACCGTCGTCACCGTCGACCGCTCCGGCCTGCGCACCCGCGTCTACTGGCGGCTGGAGACCCGGCCGCACGCCGACGACCAGGCCGCCACCGTGGCCAACGTCCGCACCCTCCTCGACGACATCGTGCGCCGCCAACTGGTCGCCGACGTGCCGCGCTGCACCCTGCTGTCGGGCGGGCTCGACTCCTCCGCCATGACCGCGCTCGCCGCCCGGCAGCTCGCCGAGCAGGGCGAGAAGGTGCGCAGCTTCGCCGTCGACTTCGTGGGCCAGACCGATCACTTCGTGCCCGACGGGCTGCGCGCCACCCCCGACACCCCGTTCGTGCACGACGTGGCCCGGCTCGCCGGCACCGACCACCACGACATCGTGCTCGGCTCCGAGGCCCTCGCCGACCCCGCCGTCCGGGCGAAGGTACTGCGCGCCCGCGACCTGCCCGCCGGCTTCGGCGACATGGACTCCTCGCTCTACCTGCTGTTCCAGGCCGTGCGCGGCCAGTCCACGGTCGCCCTGTCCGGTGAGTCCGCCGACGAGGTCTTCGGCGGCTACCAGCAGTTCTTCGACGAGGAGGTGCGCCGCGCCGACACCTTCCCCTGGCTCCACATGGCGAACGAGCACATCGGCAGGGACACCGACGTACTGCGTCCGGACCTGGCCAAGAGCCTGGAACTCGACGCGTACATCGGCGACGCCTACAGCGCCGCCGTCGCCGACATCGTCCGCCTCGACGGCGAGAGCGACTTCGAGTACCGGATGCGCCGCATCTGCTACCTCCACCTGACCCGCTTCGTCCGTGCCCTGCTCGACCGGAAGGACCGGATGAGCATGGCCGTCGGCCTGGAGGTCCGGGTGCCCTTCTGCGACCACCGGCTCGTCGAGTACGTCTACAACACCCCTTGGTCCCTGAAGTCCTTCGACGGCCGGGAGAAGAGTCTGCTGCGCGAGGCCACCGCCGACGTCATCCCGCGGTCGGTGTACGACCGGGTCAAGAGCCCCTACCCGTCCACCCAGGACCCCCAGTACGGCCTCGCCCTCCAGGAGCAGGCCAAGGACCTGGTGGCCCGGCCGGACCACCAGGTGTTCTCCGTCGTGGACCGGGAGCGGGTCGACCAGGCCGCCCACCGGGAGCTGCCCGCGGGTTCCCAGGCGGCCCGGCGCGGCCTGGAGCGCACCCTGGACCTGGCCCTCTGGATGGACCTCTACGAGCCCGAGCTGATCCTCAGCTGAGCCCGATCGCCCGGTCCGCGGCCGCCGCCGACGGCTGCCACCAGGTCGTCACCGGCTCCCACACCCGTACGGCCGCACCCGCGCCCAGCTCCGCCGCGGTGAACCCGCGTCCCCGGTGGGCCGGGTCCGCCGCGACGGAGACGGTGTCCACCGGGCGGGCCTGCGGGTCCGCCGGGTCGGCGACGGTCCGCACGGCGGCGTACGCGGTCCGGCCCGCGCCGATCCGGTAGGTGCCGATGGCGCCGTCGGGCACCGGCCGGGCCGCGCCGTCCAGGTCGCCGAAGGTGACCGTGGGCACGCGGTCGACGACACAGGCGTGGCCGGAGCGGTTGGTCACCCCGATCCGCAGCACGGACGGATCGGCGGGTGCCACCGCGGCCCGCACGGTCGGTGCCCGCTCCGGGCAGACGGCGTCGCGGGCGGCCACCGCGCCGTGCGGCGCGGCGAGCAGCAGGGACGCGGCGGCGAGGGCGAGGGCCGGGACGGCCGCGGCGGTTCGGACACGCATCGTGGATTCCCCCTGGACGGTGGGTCGGTACGGCTGCGGCGGGACGCGCCCGCCTGCTTGATGTGACGGCCCGGACGGCCCGGAGGTTGTGGCCGGTCGGCACCGTCACCCGTCCGTGGCACCGCGCGACGAGGGCGCGTACTGCGATGAGGGCGCGTACTGCGACGAGGGCCTCACCCGCTCCTGCCGCCGTCCGTATCGCGGGGCCGCGCGGTGCGGGGCGTCACCCGACCGGGTCCGCCGGGCAGGAACTCCCGTCGGCGGGCAGCGAACCGTACAGCAGGAAGTCGTCGATCTTGCGGTGGACGCACTTGGACGACGAGTAACCGGTGTGGCCCGAGCCCTTGTTGTCGAGTACCACCGCCGAGGTGCCGAGCCTGCGGGCGGTCTCCATGGTCCAGCGGTACGGCGTGGCGGGGTCGCCGCGGGTGCCCACCAGGAGCACCTGCGCCGTGTCGACGTCCTTGACCCGGTCACGGACGAAGTCCGTCCCCCCGGGCCGCCCGTAGCACATCAGGAGGTCGGCCAGCCGGTACCGGCCGAAGACCGGCGACGCCTTCTCGTACGCGGCGCGCAGCCGCCCGATGTCCTTGGTGATCTGTTCGGCGCCGGGGCGGTCCGGGTCGTCCGCGCAGTTGATCGCCATCAGCGCGGCCGACAGGTTGTCCACGGGTATGTCCGCCTCGTCGACGAGCCCGCCGCCGGACCCGCGCGCCGGCGTCAGCCCACCCGTCGCGAGGCCCGCCACGCCACGTGTGTCCCCGTCGTTCACCAGGGAGACCACGGCACGTTCGAGCGACGGCCACAGCTCCTTGCTGTAGAGGCCCTGGCCGATGGCGCTCACCAGGTCGTGTCCGGAGAGCCGGCCGCCGAAGCCGGTGGGTGCCGGATGCGCGTCGAGCCCGCGGACCAGTTTCAGGACCTGGTCCCCGGCCGTGCGCCGGTCCTGGCCGAAGGGGCAGCCGCGGTCCCGCACGCACCACTGCAGGAAGTCGTCCAGCGCGGTCTGCTGGCCCTGCGCGCTCGCCAGCCCCTGTTCGGCCAGGGGTTCGGTGAGGGTGTCCACGCCGTCCAGCGCCATCCGGCCCACCTTGCCCGGGAACTGGGCGGCGTAGACCGCGCCGAGCCGGGTGCCGTAGGAGAAGCCGAGGTAGTTGAGCTTCTCGTCGCCGAGGGCCTGGCGTATGACGTCCAGGTCCCGGGAGGCGTTGAGGGTGCCTATGTGGGGCAGGACGGGGCCGGAGTGCCGGGTGCACTCGGCGGCCACCTTCCGCAACAGCTCCATCAGCGCCTTCGGGTCTGCGTGGTCGGTGCCGTCACCCGTCACGGCCGAGGTGCTGGTGGCGCCCTCCCCGCAGCTGACGGGCGAGGACCGGCCGACCCCGCGCGGATCGAAGGTGACCACGTCGTAGCCGTTGGTCAGCCCGAGGTACGCCTTGCCGGACGTGGCGAGCGAGCTGATGCCCGCGCCGCCCGGACCGCCGAAGTTCAGCAGCACGGAGCCCCGGGACGTGCCGGTCGCCCGGTACCGGCCCAGCGCCACGTCGAGCGTGCCGGCCTCGGGCCGCGCGTAGTCCAACGGGACCGTCACCTTGCCGCACTGCATGTCCTTGCCGGCCCCGGATCCCTGGCAGGCCGACCAGGTGACCCGCTGTCGGTAGAAGCGCGACAGGTCGGGCTGGGCCGAGGTGGCGGACCCGACGGGCAGTCCGGCGCCGAACAGGGCCAGCGTGAGGACTCCGGCACTCGCGCAGCGCCGGACGGCGGACCGCGTGGGGAGCTTTGCCGGCATCGATGCCTCCAGGGGAGCCCCGCTGCGGTCCGGGGCAGCGCTTCCGCTCACCATAAGCGGGCTGCGGAATGCACGCCTCCGGGCGCATTGGTTCTGTTTTCGAGGGATTCACGACTGGTTCGATAACTGTGTCGCTCAATGGGGTGAAAGGTCGATAAGCCATAACTCGGACGGGTCGTAGGCGTTTATTCCGATACGGGCGAGCGCCCGTGACGATGTCTGGAAGGCAGGGAGCCTATGAAACGGGTTACCCGAAACGGTGTGATCGCCGTCGCAGCCGCCTCGGGGGCGATGGCCGTGACGATGCCGGCGCACGCCGACTCCGCCGCGAACGGTTCCGCGGCCGGATCGCCGGGGCTGATCTCCGGCAACACCATTCAGCTCCCGGTGCACGTCCCGGTGAACGTGTGCGGGAACACGGTGAACGTGGTGGGGCTCCTCAACCCGGCCGCGGGCAACGCCTGCGCCAACAAGGGAGGCAGCGGCGCCGGGAGCGAAGGAACGGCCCCCTCGGGCGGGGCGACCGCCCACAGCGGGGCGAAGGATTCACCCGGTGTGCTCTCCGGCAACGGCATCCAACTGCCGGTCGATCTCCCGGTCAACGTGAGCGGCAACAGCGTGAACGTGGTGGGAATCGGCAATCCGGTCTTCGGCAACCACTCCGAGAACACCCCCGGTGACCACCCGGCGAAGCCCACCCCGCCGCGGGCCACCCCGCCGGTCAAGCCACCGGCCACCCCGCCGGCCCCGCCCCGGGCCCAGCCCCCCGCCCCGGCGGTGAGCCACCGCGCCGCGCCGCCGGCCGACGCTGTCCTCGCCCACACGGGTACGGACCTGACCGCACCCGCGGTCGGGGCGAGCGCGGCGCTGCTGCTCTCCGGCGCCGCCCTGTACCGCCGGTACCGGCCGGGCGCGGGGCGCTGAGGCACCACCGGGGCCGTGGCCGGTGCCCCCGGCCGGACAGTGACCGGCCGGGCATCCGCCACGGCCCCGGGTAACGGGTCGGGGCCGGTCGCCCTGCGGGGCGGTCCGGTCGACCCGCGGGTCCGGTGCACGGCACCGGACCCGCACCGCTCAGGGCGCTCTCGTCGACGCGCTCCGCCGAGCGGGCCGTGCGGTCCCGTAGGGCGGGAGCGTCGGCGCGGGCGCTTTCGCGGCACCTGGGTGCGTCAGTCCGCGGCCCCGTGGAACCTCCGGTGCAGCGCGCGCACCTCCCCGGTCAGCTCCGGCACCGGACCCCCGACGCGCACCTCCGGCGCCACCGCGCTGATCGGCAGTGGCCGTACCGGCGCCGCCGGCACGCCCAACTCTCCCAGCCAGCACACCAGTTGTTCCGTGGACGCCACATAGACGATCCGGCCAAGACCGACCCAGGCGTGCGCCGCCGCGCACATCGGGCAGTGCTCGCCGGACGTGTACACGGTGGCGGCGGCCCGCTCCTGCGGGGTCAGCCGTGCCGCGGCCCAGCGGGCCAGCTCGAACTCCGGATGCCGGGTACGGTCCCCGGAGGCCACCCGGTTGTGGTCCTCGGCGAGCACGGTCCCGTCGGCGGCGACGAGGACCGACCCGAACGGCTCGTCCCCCGCCTCCAACGCCTCGGCCGCCAGCTCCACACACCGGCGCAGATACGGCAGCTCGTCGTCCCTCACCATGGCGCACACCCTTTCGCGCTCTCTCGCCGTACGGTTTCGGGCGCACGGTACGGCGGACGGGCCCGGAGCCACCTCATTGGACGGACGGCACGGCGTGGCGGGTCTCCTCGCGGTGCGTTCCTTTCGGCCGCGTGCCGCATGGCGCATCGCCCCGTACCGGTCCGCCCCGCCCCGCCGCGGTCGACCCCGCAGCGGACGTCCGGTGCGGGCGTCCGCTGCGCCGCCCCGAAATTCCGTTGCCGTGTTCGACTCCTGATGCTGAAGTGACCTCATGGACCGCACAGCCGTACTCGCCCACTACGACCACGACATGCGCGCGGGCGCACAGCCCGACGGCCCCGGGGCTCGGATCGAACGCACCGCCACCGTGGTCCGGCAGGTCGCCGAGGCCCACGGCTGGAACGGTGTCCTGTGGTCCGCCCTGGACGAGACGAACGCGGACGCGGTCATCGCGGCGCAGATCGCGTACTACACCGGCCTCGGTCATGCGTTCGAGTGGAAGCTGCACGGCCACGACCTTCCCGGCGACCTCGGACCGCGCCTGGCCGCGGCCGGATTCACGTCCGAACCCGAGGAGGCGCTGATGGTCGCGGAGACCGCCGAGGTGGTCGCGCTGACCGCGGACGCCGAACTGCCGGAGGGCGTCCGGGTCCAGCGCGCCGACGACGCGGCGGGGATCGATCGCGTGGTCGACGTGCACGAGAAGGTGTTCGGCACGGACGGGAGCGGGCTGCGGCACCGGCTGCTCACCCATCTCGCCGTCGATCCCGGCTCGCTCCTCGTGCTCGTCGCGCTCGCCGGCGACGAACCGGTGAGCGCGGCCCGGCTGGAACTGGTGCCGGGCACGCGGTTCGCCGGGCTGTGGGGCGGCGGGACCCTCGCCGCCTGGCGCGGCCGTGGCCTCTACCGCACCCTGATCGCCCACCGCGCCCGGACCGCCGCGGCCCACGGCTTCCGCTACCTCCAGGTGGACGCCTCGCCGATGAGCCGTCCCGTCCTCGAACGCCTCGGCTTCCACGTCCTGACCACCACGACGCCCTACCTCTACGAGGCGTAGCGGCCCGCCGCGGGCGGCGCGGTCCGCGGCGGGCGCCGTCACCGCCGGTTCGGCGTGAGGCCGGACTCAGCGCTGTGGCCGGGTCCGGTCCAGGGCCGCCACGCCCACCGCCGCGAGGCCGATCTGGATGAACCACTCGATCCAGTCCGGTCCCTTTGTGTCGGCGACCCCGAATCCGGCGGCGATCGCCGAGCCCAGCAGCGCGGCCACGATGCCGACGAGGATCGTCAACAGGACACCGATGCGCTGTCGGCCGGGCACGACCAGCCGCCCCAGCACGCCGATGACGATGCCGATGACGACGGCACTGATGACACCTGAGATCTCCATCTCCGCCCCTCTTCGTCGAAATCCCCCGTTGTTGTGCAATGTGCCCGCTGAATCCGGAGGCAGTCCGGTCCGGTTGGTGCCGGGGCTCTCTGTTCACCACCCGGACACGCCATGTACCTTTCAATCGATTGACGCGGGTAGAACCATCACCTCTGTTCTACGCGCGCAGACTTCGCGCCCGCACCGCCTCTACCCCACCCACGGAGGTCCGCCGGATGCTCGGAATCAGAACGTCCCCCCGCAGACTCACCACCGCCCTGGCCGGGTTCGCGCTGCTCGTCGCTGGAGCGGCCCTTCAGGTCGGTACGGCGGCCGGCCCCGCGCACGCGGCCACCACTCACCGCATCCTGTTCGACAACGCCCATGCCGAGACGGCCGGAAACGCCGACTGGATCATCTCCACCAGCCAGCCCGACCCGCTCGGCCAGGACTCCTCCCCGTCCGCCGAGACGGACTGGACCGGCGCCCTCTCCTCCTGGGGCGTCGCCCTGCAGAAGGCGGGCGGCTACAGCCTGAAGACGCTGCCCTCCGGTTCCAGCCTGAGCTACGGCGGCTCCTCGACCACCGACCTGTCGAACTTCGACACCCTGGTCCTGCCCGAGCCGAACACCCTGTTCACCAGCGCCGAGAAGACGGCGATCATGAACTTCGTCAAGAACGGCGGCGGCCTGTTCATGATCTCCGACCACAACGGGTCGGACCGCAACAACGACGGCGCCGACTCGGTCAAGATCCTCAACGATCTGATGACCAACAACACCGTCGACTCGACCGACCCGTTCGGTTTCTCGATCGACGTGCAGAACATCAGCTCCGGCTACCCCGCGGCCATCAGCGACAGCACCGACCCGGTCCTGCACGGCTCGTTCGGCACGGTCACCAAGAGCCTCATCGCCAGCGGCACCACGGCCACCCTCAAGCCCTCCGACAATCCGGCGGTCAAGGGCCTGCTCTACCGCTCCGGCTACTCAGGGAACACCGGCGCCTTCTTCGCCACCAGCACCTTCGGCAGCGGCCGGGTCGCCTTCTGGGGTGACAGCTCGCCGATCGACGACGGCACCGGCCAGTCGGGCAACACCCTGTACGACGGCTGGAACGACACCGGCGCCACCAACGCGGCCCTCGCCCTCAACGCCACCGCCTGGCTCGCCGGTTCGGGCGGCAGCGGCGGCGGGGACGGCGGCTCCGGCACCTGCACCGCCGCCCAACTGCTCCGCAACAACGGCTTCGAGTCGGGCAACACCACCTGGAGCGCCACCAGCGGTGTCATCACCAACTCCAGCGGCGAGGCCGCCCGCACGGGCTCGTACTATGCCTGGCTCGGCGGCACCGGCACCGCCGTCACCGACACCCTCTCCCAGTCGGTGACCATCCCGTCCGGCTGCTCCGCGACCCTGAGCTTCTACCTGCACATCGACACCGCGGAGACCACCACCAGCACGGCCTACGACACCCTGAAGGTCCAGGTCCTGAACAGCTCCGGCACGGTCCTGAGCACACCCGCGACGTACTCCAACCTGAACGCCGCCGCCGGCTACACCCAGCGCAGCTTCGACCTGAGCGGGTACGCGGGCCAGACCGTCACGGTCAAGTTCACCGGCACGGAGGGCTCCAAGCTCCAGACGTCGTTCGTCGTCGACGACACGGCGGTGAACGTCAGCTGACCCGACCGAGGGAGGCGGGCCACCCGGCCCGCCCCCTCGATCGGCTCGGTCAGCGTGCCGCCACCGTCCGCTCGGGCGTGTTCCAGCCGGAGACGCGCACCCGCGGTGCCGCGCCGCGCAGGTCGGCCGTTCGGTAGACGGCGGTCAGCGTCGTCGTCTCGCCCGGCCACAGGGTGACCTGGTTGTCGGACCAGCGCACCGGCAGCACCGGCGTGCCCGCGGCGTCGACGAGGTGGACGTCCGTCAGCAGCGACGGCGTCCGGCCGCGCCCCGCGTTGCGCAGCGTCACCGTCGTGGTCGACGTGCCGCCCGACGACACCGTGGCCGCCCGCGCGGACACCGGTGCCGGGGCCATGCGGCCGAGGCCCGTCAGATCGGCGTAGCTCGTGGTCGGTGTGTGGTACCAGTCGGTGCGGTTCCAGTCGAGGGTGTCCGGCCGGGTGGACAGCCAGTACACGTTCCGGCTCACCTCGTGGCCCGCCGCGTCGGTGAGCAGGAGCCGGACCAGATACGTCGTCGGCAGACCGCGCACCGACCGGGGCAGGGTGAGCGCCGTGACGTGCGCCCCGTCACCGGGCGCGGTCACCCCGTGCACGGTCCGGTCGAACTTCGCCGTGCCGTCGGTGCCGAACAGCGTGGCCCGCGCGGTGAGGGGTCCGGCCGTGGTGTGCCGGTTGTTGACGACGACGACCGTGCGGTCGTCGTACGAGTACTGGATGTGCAGCGGCTCGCCCGCCTTCTTCGCACCGAAGTAGGACCCGCCCTGGTCGAGGAAACGGTCCGTCAGCTGCCAGTGCAGGGAGGTCCAGCCGCTGTTGAACATCCAGTAGACCAGCCCGGTCGCGGGCTTCGCGGCGTCCGTGGCGTTGCGGGCGTACGCCTCGAACTGGGCGCGCACGTTCTCGTACTGCAGGAGCTGCGCCTTGCGCACGTAGTCGGCGAGGCCGGCCGGGGCGCCGTAGCGGCCGGCGAGGGCGGCGTCGTGGATCCGGAGGGTACCGAACGTCTCCGACGGGGAGCGGTGGTACTGCCGGGCGTCCGGATCCCGCCAGAGGGCGTCCGACTCGGCCGGTGTCAGCATCCGGCGCAGGGTGTCACGGGTGGGGATGTCCGGGCCCGCGCTGGTCTCGGAGTTGAAGCCGGTGGCCCCGCCCTCGCGCTTGGCGTACCAGTAGCCGGGCGGCACCCAGTCGTAGGGCCCGGTCATCTTCATGCCCGAACGGCCGAGCTTCGGAGAGGACTTGTCGGCGGCGGCGGGTACCACGGGTACCGGCCAGTCGGCGGCCCGCAGGGCGTCCAGATAGTTCCGTTCGATCGTGGCGTCGGGTGCGGCGTCGCTGCCGATCAGGAAGGAGAGCACGCTCGGGTGGTTGCGCAGCCGGGCGGCCTCGGCGGCCATCGAGGCCCGTGCGACCGCGTGGTCGGCGGCGCTCCACCGCTCCCCGGACCCGTCGCTGTTGGTCTGGCCCTCCCACTTGTCGCAGCACTCCCAGCCCGGCAGCGTGAGGACGCCGTGGCGGTCGGCCAGGTCGAAGAACTCGTCGGGCTCGATGTGGCCTTCCAGGCGGATGGTGTTCAGCCCCAGGTCGAGGGCGTACTTGAGCCGGTCCTCGGCGTACGTCCTGTCCCAGCGCAGGAATTCGTCGGGCGACCAGCCGCCGCCCTTGATCAGCAGCCTGCGCCCGTTGACCTGGTACTGGCGGGCGCCGTCGGCGTTCAGGGGGGCCCGGACGTCGCGGATGCCGAAGGCCGTGTGCGCAGTGTCCGAGGCGGAGGCGGAGACGGAGGCGGTCAGATCGAGGTCGTACAGGGGCTGTCCGCCCAGTCCGGCCGGCCACCACACCCGGGGCGAGGCCAGGTGCAGAGCGGGGACGTCGGCGGGGGTGAAGGTGACCGTCTTCGTCTGGTGCGCGGCGAGCGGTACGGTCCTGCGCAGGGCGGTCCCGGCGACGCCGCCGGAGACCTCGGCCGTGACGGGCGCGTCGGAGTCGTTGCGGACCTGCGCCTCGACGGTGAGGTCGGCGGTGGCCAGCGAGGGCACGTCCAGCCGGGTCAGCACGTGCGCGTCGCGCAGCGCGACCGGGCCGCCGCGGCGGACCAGCACGTCGCGCACGATGCCCATGTTCGCGTCGGGCGGCGGCTGGAGCCAGTCCAGCCATCCCATGGTGAGGTGCTTCTTCGGGTCGTTGGGCAGGACACGGAAGGCGACCGTGTTGGTGCCGGCGCGCACCAGCGGTGTGAGGTCCAGCTCGTGGTGGGTGTAGGCGCCGCTGACGTCCGTCGCCGCGGCCACCCGCCGGCCGTTCACGTAGACGTCCGCCGCCGAGATCACTCCGCTGAAGTCGAGGTAGGTGCGCCGGGAGGGGTCGGTGACGGTGAGGTCCGTGCGGTACCACCACGGGACCCGGAAGTCCGCCTCGGGGATCTTCCGCTGGTTGGTCGAGAAGAACGGGTCGGGATACCTGCCGTCGGCGAGCAGCGCGGCGAGCACCGTCGAGCGGGGGCCCGCGGGGTGCCAGCCGGTCACCGGGTAGCCGGGGGAGGAGACGGCCCCGGGGGAGTCGGTCACCTTCGCCGTGGACTGGATCGCGTAGCCGGACAGCGGGGTGGCCGTGCCGGCCGTCGCCGGGACCCGGGTCACCGCCACGGGGCCTTTCGCCGGGGAGGGATCCCGGGGCCCGGCCCAGGCGCCGGTGGCCAGGGTGCAGAGCAGGCCGAGGGCCAGGAGGGAAGTGGTGGGGCGGCGTCTGGCGGCGGGGCGAGGAAACCGAGGAAACGGAGGAAACCGAGGAAACACTGCGTCTCCAGCCTCGTAAAGTTAGGAAACTTTACTAACCCGGGTCAAGCTAGAGCGCGGGGAAGGCCGTGTCAATCATCGTGCGGTCGTGTTCATCAGGGGTGCGCTCGTGTCCGTCAAGGGCAGTCGTGTTCATCGGGCGTGCGGTCGTGTTCAACGGGGGTGCGCCGGCGTTCCTCGGGAGTGTTCTTCGGGGGTGCGGTCGTGTCTGTCGGGGTGCGGGGCCGCGCCGACGACCCTGGGGCCGTGCCGATGACCGCCGGCGGGCGTCCCGATCGCTGACCGGCCGTGCCCATCTCCGCACTGGCCAGGTCAACGACCCTGCGCGGCGAGGGACGTGGGCGTCACCCGGTCGACCTGCGGTCGAACACCAGCTCCCGCGCCGTGTCCAGTGCCGTGGCCACCGCGCCCAGCAGGACCGCGTCCTCGCCGAGTCGGCTCGCCGCGATCCGCGGCCGCAGCGGGGTGAGCGTGCGCAACTGCTCCCGCACCGGCCGCAGCAGCAGGTCCACGCTGTGCCCCACGCCGCCGCCCACCACCACCAGATCCGGGTCCAACACCGCGGCGGCCGCCGCCACGGTGTGCGCGATCCGCTCGCCTTCGAGGCGGACCGCCCGGACCGCAGCGGGGTTCTGCTGCCGCGCCGCGTCGAAGACGGACTTCGCGGTGAGTCGGCCGCTCATCCCGAATTGCCGTGCCGCCTCGACCACGGCCACCCCCGAGACCGCGTCCTCCAGCCGCTCCGGCTGCCGCTGTCCCTGCCAGGGCAGGAAACCTATCTCGCCGGCCAGCCCGTGCGCCCCCGTGAACAGCCGCCCGCCGCTCACCACTCCCATGCCGAGGCCCGTGCCGACGAGGATGTACGCGAACAGCCGACTGCCCGCGCCGACCCCGTACGTGTACTCGCCCAGCGCCGCCAGATTCGCGTCGTTGTGCACCTCCAGGGGGACACCCAGTTCCTCGCCCATCCGGTCGAACAGCCCCGCGCGTCCCCACCCGGGCAGATGCATGGCGTACCGCACCCGGCGCTGCTTCGCGTCGTACACGCCGGGCGTGCCCACCACCGCGTGCACCACCTCGGCCGGGTCGACCCCGGAGCCGGCCACGACCTGGCGGGCGGTGGCGACGACGAGGTCGGCCATGGCGGCCGAGCCGCGGGCCCGGTTGCGCACATCGGTCCGGGCCACCACCGTGCCGTCCAGGTCGGCCACCGCCACCCGCAGCCAGCCGCGTCCGACGTCCACGCCGAGGACGTGGCCCGCGGTCGGGTCGGCGGCGTACAGGACGGCGGTGCGGCCCCGTTCGGGCGCGTGGGTGCCGACCTCGTGGACGAGTCCCGCCGCCGCCAGTGCGGCCAGCGCGCTGGAGACCGTCGGCTTGGACAGCCCGGTCTGACGGGCCAGTTGGGCGCGTGACGCCGCGCCGAGGGCGCGCAGCCGGTCCAGCAGCAGCCGCTCGTTGGTGCTGCGCAGCCGCTGCCGGTTCCAGGGCTGGTTCTGCTGCTCCGTCACGTCGCTGGCGGCCATCCGACCATTCTCATGCATTTCTGACGCGTACTTGACGCATCTAGTAAGGCTCCTTAACTTTGTCGGCCATCCGGCCCGTCGGGCGCAACTACCCCGTCTCCGCGTGCACCTTCCCCTCCCCGTCCGCACCTCCCGTGTCCGCGTGCACCTCTCCGTGTCTGCGTCAGGAGTCCCCATGCCCGGTAGTCCCTCACCCGAGGGCGGTTTCGTCCGCCGCGTCGGACTGTTCCAGGCCACTGCCATCAACATGAGTCAGATGTGCGGCATCGGCCCGTTCGTGACGATCCCGCTGATGGTCGGCGCGTTCGGCGGCCCCCAGGCGGTGATCGGATTCGCCGCGGGCGCGGTGCTGGCCCTGTGCGACGGACTCGTGTGGGCCGAACTGGGCGCGGCGCTGCCCGGCTCCGGCGGCAGCTACGTCTATCTGCGTCAGGCGTTCCAGTACCGCACCGGCCGGCTGATGCCGTTCCTGTTCGTGTGGACCGCGATGATCTTCATCCCGCTGATCATGTCCACCGGTGTGGTCGGCTTCGTCCAGTACCTCGGCTATCTCGTCCCGGATCTGGGGCAGACACCGGGCGACCTGATCGGGCTCGGGGTCATCGCCCTGGTCGTCCTCCTGCTGTGGCGCGGGATCGAGCACATCGCCCGGATCACCGCCGTGATGTGGACGGTGATGATCGCTTCAGTGCTGCTGGTGATCGTCGCGGCGGCCACGGACTTCAGCCCGCACCTCGCCTTCACCTACCCCGCGCACGCCTTCGACCTGACGAGCAACCACTTCTGGCTCGGCTTCGCCGCCGGACTGACCATCGGCATCTACGACTACCTCGGCTACAACACCACCGCCTACATGGGGGCCGAACTCAAGGAGCCCGGCCGTACGCTGCCACGCTCGGTCCTCTTCTCCATCCTCGGCATCATGGCGATCTACCTGCTCCTCCAGATCGGCACCCTCGGGGTCATCGACTGGCACCGCATGACCGACCCGCACGACATCGCCGCCACCTCGGTGGCCTCGGCGGTGCTGGAGGAGACCTGGGGCAAGGGCGCCGCCGACACCGTGACCGTGCTGATCCTCATCACCGCGTTCGCCTCGGTGTTCGCCGGTCTCCTCGGCGGTTCTCGCGTGCCCTACGACGCCGCCCGCGACCGCGTCTTCTTCCGCCCGTACGCGCGGCTGCACCCCCGGCACCGCTTCCCGACGCTGGGTCTGGCGACGATGGGTGTGATCACCGGGGTCGGCTTCCTGATCGGCCGCCACACGGACCTCGCCACCCTCATCCAACTCCTGACGACCGTCATGGTCATCGTCCAGGCGCTGGCCCAGATCGTGGCCCTGACGGTGCTGCGCAGGCGTCAGCCGGCCCTGCGCCGCCCGTACCGCATGTGGCTCTACCCCCTGCCCGGCATCGTGGCGCTGATCGGCTGGTGCGTGATCTACGGGTACGCCGACCGGAACTCGCCGGGCCGCCACCCCATCGAGTGGTCCCTGGCCTGGCTCGCGCTGGGCTGTGTGGCCTTCCTGGTGTGGGCGCGGCTGGAGCGGGTGTGGCCCTTCGGGGGCAAGGAGATCAGCGAGGAGTATCTCTCGGCGCCGGCCACCGACACGACGCCCAGCAGGGCCTGAACAGCGGCGTTGCTCACCGGCGGATCCGGCAGGCCGGTCCGGCAGGCGGATGCGGCGGGGTTGACATGCAGGTGATTGCCTGCATAACGTCGAGTGTGCGATCAGAGGGCGACACCGGTGTGGACAAGGTCTTCAAGGCACTGGCCGACGGGACGCGCAGACGGCTGCTCGACCGGCTGCACGAGGCGAACGGACAGACGCTCGGCGAACTGTGCGAACACATCGACATGACACGTCAGTCGGTGACCCAGCACCTGGCCCTCCTGGAGGAAGCCAACCTGATCGGCACGGTGCGGCGGGGGCGGGAGAAGCTGCACTACCTCAACCCCGTGCCGCTCCACGAGATCCAGGAGCGGTGGATCGACAAGTTCGAGCGCCCGCGCCTGCGCGCGCTCGGCGCCCTGAAGCGACGAGCCGAGGAAGCCATGAGCGACAAGCCGAGCTATGTGTACGTCATCTACATCGAGAGCACGCCCGAGACGGTCTGGGACACGCTCACCGACGCCGATCTCACCGCCGGGTACTGGGGGCACAGCAACGTCTCCGACTGGCGGCCGGGATCCCGCTGGGAGCACGTGCGCACCGACGGCTCCGGCGTCGCCGACGTGGTCGGCACCGTGGAGATCAGTGAGCGCCCGACACGGCTGGTGACGACCTGGGCCGCCCCGGAGGACGCGGACCGGCCCGAGCGGCATTCCCGGGTCACCTTCGACATCCAGCCGCACGCGGACATCGTCAAGCTCACCGTCACCCATGAAAACCTGGGTGGGGAGGACGAGCTGCGCGACGTGTCCGCCGGCTGGCCCGCGGTGCTCTCCAACCTCAAGTCCCTCATCGAGACCGGCAGTCCGCTGCCGCAGGAGCCGTGGCTGGTGCCGGGTCACTGAGCGGGCGCGGCGGGGCCGTCCGGCTGCTGCCGGACGGCTCCCGCCTCCCGAAGGCGCTTCACGGCGCCGCTACAGCGTGTGTGGCCTGTCCTGCATCTGCGGCCTGTCCTGCATCCTGGGCGTGCTCTTCTTCGCCGCCTTCGCCGACGCTCCGGCGCAGAGCAGCCCGAGGGCCACGGCCAGCCCGCCTATGACGACGTTGTTCGCAATGACGCCCGCGTCCGGGTGGCTGCCGACGATCCACGGCGCGATGATCATCCAGACTCCCAGGGCGCACAGGCCCCAGCTCAGGCCGTACATGCGTTCCGGTGCCCTGGTGAACCCCAGGGCCAGCAGCCCGATCGCGATCCCGATGATCAGGTTGTGCACCGCGAGGGCGGGCTGGCTGGTCGTGTAGTGGACTATCCAAGGGGACGCCGCGCAGTACAGACCGAGCAGGAACAGTGGTCCGTCCATCAGTGCCACATCGCGACCGCCGAGCATGCGGGCGTAGCGCTCCCGCATTTCGGAGACATCTGGGTGGCTCGTCATGTCACCTCTGGTGTGCGAGACATCACCTCTGGTGTGCGAGACATCGGCCATGATCCGTCTCCTTCGTGACTGGCAGGCTTGACTGCGTCTGATGTGATGTGCGGTAGAGAGCCGCTTATACGCATTCTCCCCTTATTTGACCCTTATGTGTAGTGGAGCCGACTAGGGTGGCCGGTCACGGCGGATCGATCTTGCGCAGGCCGGCCGCGGCCGGACCCGTGCGGGCCCGCGGCGCCCGCCACCGTCCGGCCGACTCCTGCCGTCAACTCGGGGTCGGCGCCCGCCCCGTGGCGAAGGACCGGGCCCGCGGTCGGCCCGGGACCGCCCGGCGAGAGGTCTCGCCGCGCCTGCCCGACGGCACCGGCACCTGCCCGCGCGCCCTCTCGCCGCCGATTGCCGCGATGCCCCGGAGACGTTGCCGTACGGGCCCCGCGCTACCGGACCCCCCACGCGGCGGTCCCTCGTCCGGGGGACAGTCGGACATGGTCGTGTCCGTCCGGGGCAGACGCAGCACAAGGGCGTCGACCGTCCTGGAACGAGAGGTGACTGCCGCTATGAGTGCGAAGGTGTTGGAGCGCTTTCCGGCCGGAGCCCCGCGTGGGTCGTGGCCGGCGGAGGAGTACGCGGCACGGCGGCGGGCCCAGGGTGAGCCCGCGACCGTGGTGATGGACCTGGAGTCGGACGCCTTTCTCGTCGTGGTGCCGACGGGCGACGAGGACTGACTGACCGGGCGACAAGGGCTGACCGGGCGAGGGAAGGCCGGCCGGGCGGCGACGCCGGTCGGCCGAGCGACCCGGCCGCGGTGTGCGGCAGGCACGGCCGCCCCTCGGACGCTTCGTCCCGCCCGGGAGCGGGCGCACATGAGGGGGGCGTCACCTGCCTCGACCGGCCCACCGTGTTCGGGAGGAACAGCTGTGCGGGGCGGGGGTGCTCAGCCCACGAGGGCTCGTCCTGGCCCGAACGCCGCATTCGGACCCTCCTGTTCGCACGGCCGGAGAAGGCGGGCGCATTCCCGTTATTTTCGTTCCTGTTCCTGTTCCTGTTCCTGTTCCTGTTCCTGTTCCTGTTTTCTGTTCTGGCTCCGGCTCCGGCTCCGATTCTGCTTCCGGTTCAAGGGTTTCTCTGTCACAGCTTCGTGAAATTCCGAGGTCCGCGATACGAGACCCGTCGGGTGCTTCTTGACTGCCCTCACCGGCGACTGTCACGATCGGGAGTATGAAGATGCGACTGGACCTCACGCGGCGACGCCACGTCGACCTCGCGCGCGTCTCCAGCGCCTCCTGTTGCCCCGCGGCAGCCTGATCCCCGTACCGGTCCGCCGCGCTTCGCGCGCGCCGCATCCGTCTTCGCCCCGCCCCCTGGCACGACGTCGTGCCCTGCCGTCCGGCACCGCCTGAATTCCCGTCTGCTTCCGCCTGCCGGATCCGGCGCCCGAAAGAATTCCGCAACGGGAGTTCCGCAGGCCCCAAGCGCCCCCGGAATCCATGCCTGCGCGTGATCCGGACCGACGACCACCCCGAACTCATCGTGGAACGCCACGGGTTGTACGGCTCAAACGCACATCCCAGCCCCTCCTCGAACCCAAGCTGCTCGGCACCCCCGAAACGCCCACACCCACACCTGTATCCGTACCCACACCCCGCACGCCCCGGCCGCCCGCGAGCGGCACGGGACCGCCCGGTCCTGGGGGCCGTACGGCACGGACCCACCCGGTACTCCTGACCGCTCGGCCCGAGGCGTCCGTCGCGAGCGGACCCTCCGGACCCGGAACAGCGGACCCCCGGACCAAGAAAAAAGAGGGACCCCATGGCCACCGTCCTGTCCGTCTCCGGCAGCCCGTCCGCCTCATCCCGTACCGGCCGGCTGCTGCGCCACCTGGACCAGCGGCTGATCGCCCAGGGCCACGAGGTGATCCCGCTCGATGTGCGCACCATCCCCGCCGAGGCACTGCTCGGCGCCGACGTGCGCCACCCCGCGATCGTCGAGGCCGCCCGGCTGTTCGACCGGGTCGACGGGGTCGTCGTCGGCACGCCGGTCTACAAGGCCGCCTACTCCGGCGTCCTCAAGGCGCTGCTGGACCTGCTGCCGCAGTACGCGCTCGCCGGCAAGACGGTGCTGCCGCTCGCCACCGGCGGCACCACCGCCCATGTGCTCGCCATCGACTACGCGCTCCGCCCCGTCCTGGCCTCCATGGGGGCCGGGCACATAGTCCAGGGCTGGTTCACCCTCGACAAGGACATCACCGTGCACGAGGACGGCTCGCTGACCGTCGCACCCAACGCCGCCGGGGCCCTGACCCAGGTCGTCGACCAGTTCTCGGCCGCCCTGGGCCACACCCCGCTCCTCGCGGCGGCGGGCTGAGCACGACGGCCGTCCCTGTGTTCACCGACGGCCGCTACGTGCCGGGCGGCACCCGGCCGCCACGCCGCGGCCCGCTCTGACGGTCACTCGCGATCGGAGACCCACGTGTCCCTCACCTTCCACTGGTTCCTGCCCACCAACGGCGACAGCCGGCATGTCGTCGGCGGCGGCCACGGCCCTCCTGTGACCGCCTCCGGCCGGGACCGGCCACCGACCGTCGGCTACCTGAGCCAGATCGCCCGCGCCGCCGAGGACCTCGGTTTCGTCGGCGCGCTCACCCCGACCGGCGCCTGGTGCGAGGACGCGTGGCTGACCACGGCGATGGTGAGCCGGCACACCGAGCGGCTGAAGTTCCTGGTGGCCTTCCGCCCGGGTTTCGTCTCGCCGACGCTCGCCGCGCAGATGGCCTCCACCTTCCAGCGGCAGTCCGGCGGGCGGCTGCTGCTGAACGTCGTCACCGGCGGCGAGAGCCATGAACAACGGGCCTACGGGGACTTCCTCGACAAGGACGCCCGGTACCGCCGGACCGGTGAATTCCTGCGGATCGTACGGGAGTTGTGGGAGGGCAGGACCGTCGACCTGCACGGCGAGCACCTTCGCGTCGAGGACGCGCGGCTGACCCGGCTGCCCGATCCGGTGCCCGAGGTGTACTTCGGCGGGTCCTCGCCGATCGCCGGTGAGGTCGCGGCCGAGCACGTCGACGTGTATCTGACGTGGGGCGAGCCGCCCGCGCAGGTCGCGGCGAAGATCGAGCGGATCAGGGGACTGGCGGCGGCCCGGGGCCGCACCCTCCGCTTCGGCATCCGGCTGCACGTGATCACCCGGGACACCTCCGGGCAGGCATGGGCCGAGGCGGACCGGCTGCTCGCCGGTTTCGACCCCGAGACCGTACGGTCCGTGCAGGCGGGCCTCGCCCGCAGTGAGTCCGAGGGCCAGCGGCGCATGCTCGCGCTGCACGGCGGCGGCCGCGACGGACTGGAGATCCACCCGAACCTGTGGGCGGGGATCGGGCTGGTGCGCGGCGGGGCGGGGACGGCCCTGGTGGGCAGCCACGACGAGGTCGCCGACCGGATCGAGGAGTACCACGACCTCGGCATCGACGAGTTCGTACTGTCCGGGTACCCGCACCTGGAGGAGGCGTACTGGTTCGGCGAGGGCGTCCTGCCCAGGCTGGCCGCCCGGGGCCGGTGGCGGCACCCGGCCGAGCACCCGCGGTTCTCCTCGTCCCCGGTGCCGTCCACGAGGTGAGCCGGCTGCGGCGCGCCTCGGCGGAACGCGCGCTCATGGCCGGGTCCGCTGTCGGCCCGCGCGTTCAAGGCAAGGTCCGCCGCTGGAGCGTGTGCGCACAGCCGGGGCCGCCGCAGGCCCGTGCCGGTCCCCGTCAGTGCGGTCCCCGTCAGTGCGGTCCGCTCGCGAGGGCGTGCAGATGGGCCCGGCGTGATTCCGCCGTCTGGCCCTGGACCAGGAGGAACAGGGCCTCGCGGGCCAGCCGTTGGGCGGGCGAGGAGAGCGACAGCGCGCGCCCGCCGCCGGCGGCGACCGCCGCGGTGGTGGCCGCGCGCAGCACCTCGTACGCCTCGGCCCGCACCGTCAGCCGCTCCTCGGGGCGTGCGGCCGGCCGTTCCCCGGCGTGCTGCTGCGGTGCGGGCAGATCGGCAAGGGCGTAGGCCCGGCCGCGCACCTCGGACAGCCGGGCCCGCAGAGGTGCCGCCGTGTCCTCGTCGAGCAGGGCGAGCGCCGCCTCCGCGACGCCGAACACCGCCGGGCTGGTGTTCAGCGTCTTCGGCCGGTCGGTCGCGGCCCAGTCCGGGTACGGCAGCCGCAGGGCCACCGCCTCGTCCGGCAGCCACAGGCCGGTCAGCTCCAGCGACACCGTGCGGGACGCGGTCAGCGCCGCCAGGCGCAGCGGCGCGGACGCCCGCAGACCCGGCTGCTCCCGGGCCTCGGCGAAGGCGAACAGCGCCTCGCCGGCGTCGGTCACCCCGGCCAGCAGCATGACGTCGTTGAGCCCCCACCCGGTGTACCAGGGGACGGTTCCCGCGAACCGCCAGCCGTCGCCCTCCCGCGTCACCCGCACCGGGGTGCGCGCATGGGACCGCAGATGGGCGTAGGCCACCCCGGACAGCAGTTCGCCGCGGGCGAGCGGGCCCAACAGGCGTTCACGCACCGGGAGTTCGCTGTTCGCCAGGGTGAGCACGGGCGTGTGGTGCTGGGTCTGCACGAACCACGTCGAGCAGCACGCCCCGGCCAGGATCTCCGCGGTCCGCCGGGCGACGGCCGCCGGCGCCGCCGCACCTCCGTACGCCACCGGCGCGCTCACCCCGAGCAGCCCCGACGCCTTGATCGCCGCGATGTGGGCCGCGGGCACTTCCTCCTGGTCGACGCGTTCCGCCGCGGGGGCGAGCAACTCGTCCGCGAGACGGCGGGCGCGGGCGACGAGCGGGTGCGCTGCGTTGGTCATGGCGGGAATTCTCCCGATCCGGTGGAGCGTGGGGCGCAAGCGGGGGGTCTGCCGGGTGTTCGGTCCGTGACGCGTGCCGGTTCCGCCGTCGCGGCGGACCGGTCCGGACCGGACTCCTCCGCACTTGACTGGTCTAAACCCTTGACTGGTACAGACCAAGGCGGTTGAGTGTGCCTCCACCCCCCACCACGGCCGTGCCCTTCGCGGGGTACGGCCGTGCTCCGCAGAGGAGTTGATTCATGTTCAGGCGTCGTATCGCCGCGCTCCTGGCCTCGCTCGCGCTCGGAGCCGCCGCCCTGGTGTTCCAGTCGGCCCCCACCGCCTCCGCCGCGAGTTTCGTGGTCAGTGAGGCGCAGTTCAACCAGATGTTCCCGAGCCGGAACTCGTTCTACACCTACAGCGGGCTGACCGCCGCGCTCAGCGCCTACCC
>NZ_JBHJUV010000047.1:0-71079 GCF_042268025.1 Streptomyces sp. NPDC056161 | reverse complement strand
GGCGCCCCGCGGAGTACCGCGGGGCGCCCGTCGCCTTCGTGTACCGAGGGTCAGAGCTTGTCGATGACGTAGTCCACGCACTGGGTGAGCGCCTCGACGTCCGCCGGGTCGACCGCCGGGAACATCGCGACGCGCAACTGGTTGCGGCCGAGCTTGCGGTACGGCTCGGTGTCGACGATGCCGTTGGCGCGCAGCACCTTGGCGACGGCCGCCGCGTCGATCTCCTCGGCGAAGTCGATCGTGCCGACGACCTGGGAGCGCTTGGCCGGGTCGGAGACGAACGGAGTGGCGTACTTGGCCTCCTCCGCCCACGAGTACAGGCGGGTCGAGGAGTCCTTGGTACGGGCCGTCGACCAGGCGAGACCGCCCTGGCCGTTGAGCCACTCCAACTGCTGGTTCAGCAGGAAGAGGGTGGCCAGCGCCGGGGTGTTGTACGTCTGGTTCTTGCGGGAGTTGTCGATCGCCGTGGGCAGCGAGAAGAACTCCGGGACGTGCCGGCCGGAGGCGTGGACGCGTTCGGCGCGCTCGATCGCGGCCGGGGAGAAGACGCCGATCCACAGACCGCCGTCGGCGGCGAAGGACTTCTGCGGGGCGAAGTAGTAGACGTCGGTCTCGGCGATGTCGACCGGGAGGCCGCCGGCGCCGGAAGTGGCGTCCACCAGGACCAGCGCGCCCTCGTCGGCGCCCGCCACCCGCCTGATCGGCATGGCGACACCGGTCGAGGTCTCGTTGTGCGTGAAGGCGTAGACGTCCACGCCCGCCTCGGCCTCCGGCTCCGGGTGGGTGCCGGGGTCGGTGGCGATGACCGTGGGCTCGGCCAGCCACGGCGCCAGCTTGGCGGCCTTGGCGAACTTGGACGAGAACTCGCCGAACGACAGGTGCTGCGACTTGTTCTCGATCAGGCCGTGGGTGGCGATGTCCCAGAACGCGGTGGACCCGCCGTTGCCGAGGACCACCTCGTAGCCGTCGGGGAGCGAGAACAGGGCGGTGATGCCCTCGCGCACCTTGCCGACCAGGTTCTTCACCGGGGCCTGGCGGTGGGATGTGCCCAGCAGGGACGTGCCCGTCGCGGCGAGCGCGTCCAGCGCCTCCACCCGGACCTTGGAGGGACCCGCGCCGAAACGGCCGTCCGCGGGCTTGATGTCAGCAGGAATCTGGATCTCAGCCACGATGCGAGATTAGCGGCTGGAGGAAACCCCGGCGAAACCTGGTCCGTCGGCTGAGACGGCGTTTCGGGTGACGGGGCGCTCCGCGCTGACGATTTTGTCCACCGGGTTGTCCACCGGGTTGTCCATCGGGTGCTGACGATTCCGTCCATCGGATGCTGACGTTCCGTCCACCGGGCGCTGACGTTCCCGCCCACCGGGTGAGGGGGTCAAGGCTCGTCGGGTGAGGGTGTCGAGGCTCGCCGGGCGCGGTGTCGCGGGTCGCCGGACGGTGGCGTCGCGGGTCGCCGGGCGGTGGCGTCGCGCCCCCGGACGACGGCGTCGCGGGTCGCCGGGCGGTCGTGTCGGGGCCCGGGGCGGGGCGGCCGGGTCGCGTGCGGCGGTGGCGCGAGGGCTGCTGTACCGCCCCCCGCCCGCCTGCTTTGCTGGACGTATGACGGATCTTGCGGCGGAGCCGGTGCGGGACCTGGCGGCGGAACTGCGGGCGGCCGTCCGGGGCGAGGTGGCCTTCGACGTCACGTCCCGGGCGCTGACGACCATGGACGCGTCCAACTACCGGCGGGTCCCGCTCGGGGTGGTGGCCCCCCGGGACGCCGACGACGTCGCGGCGGTCCTCGGCGTGTGCCGGGCGCGCGGGGTGCCGGTGGTGGCGCGCGGCGGGGGTACGTCGATCGCGGGGCAGGCGACCGGTACGGGCGTCGTGCTGGACTTCACCCGGCACATGAACCGGGTCCTGGAGATCGACCCCGGCGCCCGTACCGCCGTCGTACAGCCCGGCCTGGTCCTGGACCGGCTCCAGGAGGCCGCCGCCCCGCACGGGCTGCGGTTCGGTCCTGACCCGTCCACCCACGGCCGGTGCACGCTCGGCGGGATGATCGGCAACAACTCCTGCGGCGCGCACTCGGTGGCCTGGGGCACCACGGCGGACAACGTCAGGGAACTGGACGTCGTCACCGCGCGGGGTGAGCGGCTGCGGCCGGGACCGGACTGGGCGGGCGCCCCGGCGGGGCTGCGCGACCTGGTCGCGGGCGAACTGGCGCTGCTGCGCACCGGCTTCCCCGAACTGCCCCGCCGTATCTCCGGGTACGCGCTGGACGCCCTGCTCCCCGAGCGCGGCGCCGACGTCGCCCGCTTCCTCTGCGGCTCCGAGGGGACGCTGGGCCTGCTCACCCGGGCCGTCGTACGCCTCGTCGAGGACCCACCCGCGCGGGCCCTGGCCGTGCTCGGCTACCCCGACGAGAGCGCCGCCGCCGACGCCGCCGCGGGCCTGCTGCCGCACCATCCACTCACCGTCGAGGGCATGGCGGCCGACCTGGTGCCCGCGGCGGCCGGGCTGCCCCGCGGCGGGGCCTGGCTGTTCGTGGAGACCGGCGGGGAGTCGGCGGCCGAGGCACGCGCGCGTGCGGAGGCGATCGTCCGCGCCGCCGATGTCGTCGACTCGCTCGTGGTGACCGAACCCGGCGGGCAACGGGCGCTGTGGCGGGTGCGGGAGGACGCGAGCGGTACGGCCACCCGGACGCGGGACGGCTCGGAGGCATGGCCGGGCTGGGAGGACTGCGCGGTGCCGCCCGCCCGGCTCGGCGCGTACCTGCGGGACTTCCGCGCGCTGCTGGCCGCCCACGGTCTGCACGGCACGCCGTACGGGCATTTCGGCGACGGCTGCATCCACGTCCGCATCGACTTCGACCTGTTCACCGAGCCCGGCATCGGCCGCTTCCGGCGCTTCTCCGAGGAGACCGCCGACCTGGTGGTGGCGCACGGCGGCTCGCTGTCCGGTGAGCACGGCGACGGGCAGGCACGGGCCGAACTGCTGCCGAGGATGTACGGGGCGCGGCTGGTCGGCCTGTTCGAGCGGGCCAAGGACGTGTGGGACCCGGACGGCCTGCTCAACCCCGGCATGCTGGTCCGCCCGGCCCCGCTCGACACGGACCTCCGCTTCGCCGTCCTGCCCCGCGAACCCGTCCCGGTCGCCTTCGGCTACCCGGACGACGGCGGCGACTTCTCGGCGGCGGTCCGCCGCTGCGTCGGCGTCGCCAAATGCCGTACGACGACGGCGGCCGGCGCCTCCGTCATGTGCCCCTCCTTCCGGGCGACCGGCGAGGAGGCGCACTCCACGCGCGGCCGGGCCCGGCTGCTGCACGAGATGCTGGCCGGGGAGGCCGGGGGAGTGGTGACGGACGGCTGGCGGTCCACCGAGGTCCGGGACGCGCTGGATCTGTGCCTGTCCTGCAAGGGCTGCCGCTCCGACTGCCCGGTCGAGGTCGACATGGCCACGTACAAGGCGGAGTTCCTGCACCACCACTACGCGGGCCGGCGGCGCCCGGCGGCCCACTACGCGCTGGGCCTGCTGCCGGTCTGGCTGCGCTGGGCCGCCAGGACCCGCACGGCGTCCGTGGTCAACGCGCTCGCCGCCGTACGGCCGCTCGCGCGGGTCGCGAAACGGGTGGCCGGGATCGCACCCGAGCGGGACCTGCCGCGGCTGGCGGGCCGGACGTTCAGCGGCTGGTGGCGGCGGCGGAGACCGACCCCCGCTGACGGCGGCGACCTCGTCGTGCTGTGGCCGGACACCTTCACCGAGCACTTCTCGCCCTCGGTGGGCCGGGCGGCCGTACGCGTGCTGGAGGCCGCCGGGCTGCGCGTGGCCCTCCCGCCGACCCTGCACCTGGCGGTGCCCCCGGTGGGCGGCGGCAGGTCGGCCACCCTGAACCCGCTCGCCGTCCTCCGCGGCCGGGGCAAGGTCTGCTGCGGGCTGACCTACGTCTCCACCGGTCAGCTCGACCGCGCCCGCGCGGTGCTGCGCCGCACCCTCGACCTGATGGAACCGGTGCTGCGGGCCGCGGTGCCCGTCGTCGTCCTGGAGCCGAGCTGCGCCGCCGCGCTCCGCTCCGACCTGCCGGAACTGCTCCACGACGACCCGCGCGCGGCCCGCCTCGCCGCGGCGGTCGTCACCTTCGCCGAGGTACTTCAGCGGTACGCGCCCGACTGGACCCCGCCCGCCGTGGACCGGCCCGTGGCCGGACAGACCCACTGCCACCAGCACGCGGTCCTCGGCGACGCGGCCGACCGGCGCCTGCGCGGGGCCGCGGGCCTGACCGGTGACCTGAGCGGCGGCTGCTGCGGTCTCGCGGGCAACTTCGGCTTCGAGAAGGGCCACTACCAGGTGTCGGCGGCCTGCGCGGAGGACCAGCTCCTGCCCGCCGTACGGGAGGCCGCCGAGGGGACGGTGGTCCTGGCGGACGGTTTCTCGTGCCGTACGCAGTTGGAGCAGTTGGCGGGGGTGCGGGGGCGGCACCTGGCGGAGGTGCTGGCGCAGGCACTGGGACCGGACGGGGACGGGGAGGAGTACGGGTACGGAGACGGGGAGGGAGACGGAGACGTGGGGGGTGCGCACGGGAGCGGGGCGGCGGACGGGGGCGCGAACGGGGGCGCGCACGGGGATGGGCGGGCGTGGTGATGGCGCGGCCGGTCGAGCAGGGCGAGCCGTATGAGCAGGACGGGTCGGATGAGTACGACGGTCCGTATGAGCAGGACGGGTCGGATGAGCAGGACGGGTCGGATGAGCGCATGTCGTACGACCGGATCGCCGTGCTCTCGGACATCCACGGTGTGCTTCCGGCACTGGAGGCCGTCCTCGCCGAGCCCGACGTGGCCGCCGCCGACCGCATCGTGCTCACCGGCGACATCGCGGCCGGACCGCAGCCGGTCGAGGTGATCGACCGGCTGCGGTCGCTGGGCGACCGCATCCTGTGGGTGGCGGGCAACGCGGACCGCGAACTGGTGGAGTACCGCCGGGGCGCCCGCGACGACATCCCCGACCCCATCGCCCCGTTCGCTGCGCGGGCCCTGCGCACCGACCAGATCGACTTCCTGGCCGCCCTGCCCAGGTCCCGCACCCTGCACGTCACCGGCCTCGGGCCGGTCCTGTTCTGCCACGCCACGCCCCGCGACGACGAGGAGGTCGTCCTCGTCGACTCCCGCCCGGAGCGCTGGAGGGAGGTGTTCACCGGACTCGACCCCGGCGTCCGCACCGTCGTCTGCGGCCACACCCACATGCCCTACGTCCGCCTGGCCCACGGCCGTCTGGTCGTCAACCCCGGCAGTGTCGGCATGCCGTACGGCCGACCCGGCGCCCACTGGTGCCTCCTCGGCCCCGGCACCGACCTCCGCGTCACGTCGTACGACGTCCCGGCCGCCGTCGCCCGCCTCGTCGCGGAGTGCGCCTACCCGGACATCGCCGACTGGGCCGAACACTTCCTGCACGCGCGGGCGTCGGACGTCGAAGTGCTGGAGCTGTTCGGCCCACGGGACGGGCGGCGGGACGAGCGAAGACGGGACGAGCGAAGACGGGACGAGCGAAGACGGGACGGGCGACGGGACCGGCGGCCGGACGAAGGGGGGTGAAGGGGCGCGCTGAGGCCGCCGACGGTTCCACGGCGTCCAGGACAGTGGCGTACGAGGTTCACACTCCTGTCGAGGTCTATTACCCTGGACCTGGTAGTACATTGTGATGAACAGCACCTCCGCGCCCTCCGACCGAGCACCTGGACCGCCCGTGACCACCTCCGGCTCCGCCCCTCAGACCCCCGCCGTCTCCACGCAGGGCACCTCGGGGGGACGGCTCGGCTCCCTGGGGCCGGTCGGCCTCGTGCTGGCGGGCGGGATCTCGGTCCAGTTCGGCGGAGCGCTCGCCGTGACCCTGATGCCCCGGGCCGGTGCCCTCGGTGTGGTGTCGCTACGGCTGTTCGTGGCGGCCGTCGTCCTGCTCGTGGTGTGCCGGCCACGGCTGCGCGGCCACTCGCGCACCGACTGGGGCACGGTGCTCGTCTTCGGCCTCACGATGGCCACGATGAACGGCCTCTTCTACCAGGCGGTGGCCCGTATCCCGCTGGGCCCCGCGGTCACCCTCGAAGTACTCGGACCGCTCGCGCTGTCGGTGCTGGCCTCCCGCCGGGCGGTCAACGCCGTCTGGGCGGGTCTGGCCCTCGCCGGTGTCTTCCTGCTCGGCGGCGGGGGCTTCGGCGACCTCGACGTGGCGGGCGTCGGCTTCGCGCTCGGCGCGGGGGCGTGCTGGGCGACGTACATAATCTTCAGCGCCCGAACCGGCCGCCGCTTCCCGCAGGCCGACGGGCTGGCGCTCGCCATCGCGGTGGCGGCGCTGCTGATCCTGCCGCTGGGGATCGCCGAGTCGGGCGGCAAACTGCTGAACCCGACGACTCTGGCGCTGGGTTCGGCGGTGGCGGTGCTCTCCTCCGTACTGCCCTACACCCTCGAACTGCTCGCCCTGCGCCGCCTGCCCGCCCCCACCTTCGCCATCCTCATGAGCCTGGAACCGGCCCTCGCCGCCACCGCGGGCTTCCTGATCCTCGGCCAGGACCTGTCGGTCACCGAGATCCTGGCCATCGTCCTGGTCATCGCGGCCAGCATGGGCGCGGTACGCACCCAGGTGGGCCGGGGAAAGCCGAACCCGAACCCGATCCCGAAGGCGGAAGCGGGGCCGGAGCCGGGGTCGGCGGCGGCGCCGGAACCGGAACCGAGGCGGGAACTGGCCGCGGAGCCGGAACCGCCGACGGTCTGACCGGCCGGGCCGCGGCCCGACACCCCGATCAGTCCGGTCGCCGAGGGTCCGGGTGGCCCCACCACAGGCGGGCGTCGTCCGGGGCGCTCCCCGGCCGCAGTGCGGTGGAGGCGACGGCGAGCACCGCTCGCGGGTGCAGCAGTACCGCGGAGCTTTCTGTCATGTGCATCGCGGCGAGGAACCGCCGGAACACGTCCGGGTCGGTGGACATGGTCCGTTGCACGGTGGTCAGCACGGCGTTGGTGACCCGGGTGGAACGGTCGGCGGCGGGCCCGAGGTGCCAGCCGCGGTCCTGCACGGTGGACATGATCCAGGGGCGGCGGGTCAGGGCGGCCACCCGCTGCTGGTAGGAGCGGGTGAAGCCGTGGCCGGGTCCGGCGGGCAGGCGGGCGAGCATGGTGTGCAGGAGTTCCGCCTCCATGGCGGCGACGCCCATCCCCTGCCCGTAGAGGGGGTTGAAGGCGCAGACGGAGTCGCCGAGCGCGATCAGCCCGTCGGGCCAGACCGGCAGCCGGTGGTAGTGGGTGCGCCGGTTGGCGCAGTGGGCGTAGCGGCGTACGGCCGACAGCGGTGTGAGGTGGGCGAGCAGGCCGGCCAGCGGGGTGCGCAGGCTCTGGGCGAACGCCGTGAAACCGTCGGGGTCGTGCGGCGGGTGGTCGTCGTCCGCGCCTTGCAGGGTGACCAGGAGCCGGCCGTCCTCGACGCGGGTGGCCATGAAGCCCCGGCGGACGTGCGGAGCCTGGACGAGTTCCATGGCGGCGGCCCACGGCGGAGCGTGCGGGTCGGGCGCGGCGTACAGCCGTGAGGCGTAGCCGACGTGCGCGTCGACGACCGTCGAGGCGACCGCGGGCAGGCCCAGCTCGGTCAGCCAGCCGGGCAGTCGGGAGGCGCGTCCGCTCGCGTCCACCACCAGGTCGGCGGCGAGGACCGTGCCGGTGTCGCGTGTACGCACTCCGGTCACCCGGCCGGGCCCGCCGGTCAGGCCGGTGACCCGTACGCCGGACCGGACGCGGACGTTGCGCAGGCCGAGCACGCGCTCGCGCAGCCGTGCTTCGAGCAGGGGGCGGCTGAAGGTCTGGAGCGGGATTCCGGTCGTGGCGCGCGGCGACCAGCACGTCGGGAACCGGAACGCCACGATCTGCCCGAAGTCCCCGCCGGGGGCGCCGGCTTCCGTCAGTTCGTCGTGCAGCCCGGGGAAGAACTGCTCCATCACCTGGGCGCCCCGGGCGGTGAGACCGTGCACGTGGTGGCCCTGTGGCACGCCGGGACGCGGTCCGGGCCGGGTCGGCAGGGCGTCCTGTTCGACGATCTCGACCTCGGAGAAGCCGTCCGCCAGCACCCGGGCGGCCAGCAGCCCGGCGATTCCCGCGCCGACGACGAGGGCCCGGGGGCGCGCGGGTCCGGACCGTTGGGACAGCAGTCGGGCGACCATGATCAGCCGCCGGTCAGCAGGTCGGTGACGAGTGCGGGCTCGTCCGGGGGCACCGGCTGTGAGTAGCGCAGGCTGACGCGGCTCCAGTGCAGATAACCGCTCATCGCGCTGCGCATGCAGTCGGTGAGCCGCGCGACGACCGCGGTGTCGGCGCGGGGCGGCCCCGGCGGACCGTCTCCGGGCGCGTCCTTCCCGGCGATGTCCTGCCCGAGCGCGTCCTGCCCGAGGGCGTCCTGCCCGAGCGCGTCTTCCCCGAGCGCGTCCTGCCCGAGTGCGCGCTCCCCGACGGTGTCTTCCCCGACGGTGTCTTCCCCGGTGATGTCCTCCCCGGGGGTGCGCTTCCCGAGTCTGTCCTCCAGTGCGACGAACTCCGCGCACCAGCTGTGGATCAGCCGCTGGATCTCGACGATCGCGGTGTCGCGGTCGCAGCCGAGTTCGTGCTCGATGACCAGGACCAGATTGTGCAGGTCGCCGCGGGACTCCTCCTTCTCGACGGAATGGACGTCGTTGAGGGTGTCCACGACGTCGGCGGTGATGTCGAGCATGCGGCGCACGGTCGGGTCCGCGTAGAGACGGGGCGGCAGTTCGAAGCCGTACGCCCGCTGGCTCAGATCGAGCATGGCGTACACGAAGCCGGACCTGCGGCGCAGTGCGAAGTACTCGGCTCGGGTCGGGACGTGGCGGTGCGCGCGGTTGCCTGCTTCCTCGGCGTACGCGTTGAGGTACCACTGCCAGTGCTGCCCGGTGCTCTCCAGCCAGTCGGGCGAGGCCCGGTGGGCCAGGCGGCGCCACACCTGCGCGAACGCGCCGACCAGCGGACCCGCGCCGGCCGGTGCGGCTCCGCCCGAGGCGATCACGTCGGTGAAGGCGCGGCAGGCCGCGGCGACCCGGCGCGGCTGGGCGGCCAGCGGACCGTCGAACTGGTCGTCCAGGAAGGTGGCGACGACGACCGCGTCCACCGTCAGATCCAGCCGTTCCCCGGTGGCCCGTGGGACCCATGCCGCCATCAGCCCGGCGATGTCCCAGCGCAGGAACCGCTGCCGGTTGACGGGATGGGCGACCAGGCCCCGGCGTCCGCACCAGTCGAGACTGCGCCGCCGGGCGTCGTCCGCGTCCGGGCTGACGTCCGCTGCGAAGGGCAGGTGGAACACGATGTCCTGCGGCATGACCATGCCTTCCGACAGCCGCCCCGGCCCCGTTGGCTCCTGCCGTCACGTTGCCTGAAGGAGAGCGGCCCTGAAGCGCAGCATTCCCGGTACGCAGACGAACAGACGGCCGGACCGCGATTTGGCGGCAAGTGGCCGTTGCGGGCGCGCCGACTTCCACAGGCACAGGCACAGGCCCACGGCCGCTTCGTCACCACCCTCACCGCCACCGGGGTCACCGGCGTCAAGGTCACCGGTGCCATGGTCACCGGCGTCATGGTCACCGGCGTCATGGTCATCGCCTTCGCCGCCCTGCTGGCCGGCGGCCCGCCGACCGAACGGGCCGCCCCGCGCTACTCGGCGGCGTGCGCGAGGAATTCCCCCCAGGCATCGGCAGAGACAAGCACGTGCGGGCCACCGGGGTGCTTGGAGTCGCGGACGGCTATGTGGGGGGTGAGGTCGGCGACCTCGACGCACTCACCGCCGGTGCCTCCGCTGTAGGACGACTTCCGCCACGTGGCGGTGCCGAGGGGGGCGCATTCGAGGCAAGCGCCCCCGTTGTCGCCGCTGTACGAGGACTTACGCCACGCTGTGCCCGTCAGGTTCAGGGTCATTCCCATACCGTTCCTCCATCACACGGGCGATGAGGGCTGCCGACTCGTCGACAGAGAGGGCAGCCGCCTGTAGGTGATCGTAACGGACCAAACCCTCTTTGAGAGCTTCCGGATTGGCCGTCATATGCCCCTGGACGAAGTCCTCTGTGTAGACGATGTCGGGGTCTTTTTCGAAGCGCAGAAGGTAGAACGTGCCCATCAGTCCCGCGTGTGCTCCAGCCGCGAAGGGCAGTACCTGGATGTCCAGCCACGTGCGCTTCTGCAGGTCCAGTAGGTGCGCGAGTTGCCCCCGCATGACCTCTCTGCCACCGACCTCCTGGCGGAGGACCGCTTCGCTGAGCACCACCCAGACCGCCGGTGGCTGCTCCCGTTCCAGAACGCGCTGCCGCTCCATTCGTGCCGCCACTCTCGCGTCCAGTCCTGCTTCATCTCTCGTACCCAGCACGACGCGCGCGTAGGACTCTGTCTGAAGCAGACCGTCCACCAACTGGGCCTGAAATGAAGAGATGTACGCCGCCTTCGCCTCCATCTCCGCATAAGGCTGGAACCAACTCGGCAACTGGCTCCGCAGCACCAGCCCCACCAGCCGGGAGAACAAACCGTCCGTCCCCAGTGCCGCGTCCACCCGTTCGGAGAACTCCCGCTGCGGGACCTTCAGCGCCGTCTCGACCTGGCCGATCAGTGATCCCGTGCAGAACACGATCGAGCCCAGCTGCGCCAGCGTCAGGCCGGCCGCCTCCCGTGCCCGGCGCAGCTCGTAGCCGTAGTAGTCCAACGGCGATGCACTGGGGTCCAGTTCTCGGCTTCGCACACCAACCACCTCCATCACCGAGAGTAGCGGGACGGGTGCCCACAGGCACGGTGCTTGTGGAAAACTATTCATGCAAGCGTGCTTGATTGTTTTTGGGGCCGCTGCCATGCTCCTCCCCATGGCCGACCCCACCCCCGTCTTCGACGACCTGCGCGCCGAGAGTGCCGAACTGGACCGGCTCGTCGCGGAGTTGGAGCCGAGCGGCTGGGCGCTCCGCACGCCCGCGCCCGGCTGGACCGTCGCGCACCAGATCGCCCACCTCGCCTGGACCGACCGTTCGGCGCTGCTCGCGGTCACCGACGCGGACGCGTTCCGGTCGGTGGCCGAGAAGGCGCTCGCCGCAGCGGAGACCTTTGTCGACGAGGCGGCGCAGGAAGGGGCCCGACTGGCCCCCGAGGAACTGCTGTCGGGGTGGCGCCAGGTGCGGGCCGCACTCGACCGGGCGCTGCGGGCCGCGCCCGCCGGTGCGCGTTTCCCCTGGTTCGGGCCGCCCATGTCGGCGGCGGGGGTCGCCACCGGCCGGATCATGGAGACCTGGGCGCACGGCCAGGACGTGGCCGACGCCCTGGGGGTGGTCCGTACCCCCACGGACCGGCTGAGGCACGTGGTCCGCATCGGCGTGCGGGCCCGTGACTTCGCGTTCGGCGCGCACGGACTGCCCGCGCCCGCCGAGGAGTTCCGGGTGGCGGTCGTCGGACCGTCCGGCGAGGTGTGGGCGTACGGTCCTGAGGACGCCGCCCAGCGCGTCACCGGCCCCGCCGTCGACTTCTGTCTGCTGGTGACCCAGCGGGCCCACCGGGCGGACCTCGCGGTGCGCGCCGAGGGGCCGGACGCCGACCGCTGGCTGGACATCGCGCAGGCGTTCGCGGGCCCGCCGGGGGCCGGGCGGGAGCCCGGGGGCGGCCAGGGGGAGGGCCGGAAGGGCCGGAAGGGCGGCCCGGAGAACGGACAGGAGAACGGACAGGGGGACGGACAGGGGGACGGACAGGGGGACGGCCCGGAGGACGGCCGGGGGGCCCGGTCGTGACCGGCCGCGTGCTGCGCATAGGCAACGCCTCCGGCTTCTACGGCGACCGGTTCGACGCCCTGCGGGAGATGCTCACCGGCGGCGACCTGGACGTTCTGACCGGGGACTATCTCGCCGAACTGACGATGCTGATCCTGGGCCGGGACCGGCTGAAGGATCCGGGTGCCGGGTACGCCCGTACCTTTCTGCGCCAGTTGGAGGACTGCCTCGGGCTCGCGCACGAGCGGTCCGTGAAGATCGTGACCAATGCCGGAGGGCTCAACCCCGCCGGCCTCGCCGACGCCGTACGGAAGCTGGCGGACCGGCTCGGCATACCGGTGCGGGTCGCCCACGTGGCGGGCGACGACCTCACCGGGGCCCGGATCGCCGGGTTCGTCCGGCCGGCGGGCACCCTCGCCGCCCATGCCTACCTGGGCGGCTTCGGCATCACGGAGTGCCTGCGGGCCGGTGCCGACGTCGTGGTCACCGGGCGGGTGACCGACGCGGCGCTGGTCACCGGCCCGGCCGCCGCGCACTTCGGCTGGACGCCGGGGCAGTACGACCGGCTGGCCGGTGCCGTCGTCGCCGGGCACGTGCTGGAGTGCGGGACGCAGGCCACCGGCGGGAACTACGCCTTCTTCACCGAGGCCGAGGCCGAGGGCGACCTGCGGCGTCCCGGCTTCCCGCTCGCCGAGATCCACGAGGACGGCACGGCCGTCGTCACCAAGCACCCCGGCACCGGCGGGCTCGTGACCGTCGGCACGGTCACCGCACAGCTGCTGTACGAGACGGGCGGCGCCCGGTACGCGGGCCCCGACGTCACCGCCCGGCTCGACACGGTCCGGCTCGGCCAGGACGGCCCCGACCGGGTGCGGATCGAGGGCGTGCGCGGGGAGGCACCGCCGCCCACCCTGAAGGTCGGCCTCAACCGGCTCGGCGGCTTCCGCAACGAGGTCTCCTTCGTCCTCACCGGGCTGGACATCGAGGCCAAGGCGGCGCTGGTGCGCCGGCAACTGGCCGACGCGCTCGCCGGGTCCGAGCCCGCCGAGGTGCGCTGGGACCTGGTACGCACCGACCGGCCGGACGCGGACACGGAGGAGACCGCGAGCGCCGTGCTGCGGCTCGTCGTCAAGGACCGCGACCAGGACGCCGTCGGGCGGGCGCTGACCGGTGCCGCCGTCGAGCTGGCGCTGGCCAGTTACCCCGGTTTCCACGTGCCGGCACCCCCGGGCAAGGGCGCACCCTACGGGGTCTTCGAGGCCGCGTACGTGCCCCAGGGCGCCGTCGAGCAGGTGGCGGTCCTCGACGACGGGCGGCGGATCCCCGTGCCGGGCGCCGCGGAGACCCGCGTACTCACCGCCGTACCGGAACCGGAGCTGCCGGCCCCGCTGCCCGCCGGGCCGGTGCGCCGGGCGCCGCTGGGACTGGTCGCCGGGGCCCGCAGCGGCGACAAGGGCGGGGACGCCAACGTGGGCGTGTGGGTCCGCACGGACGACGCCTGGCGGTGGCTCGCGCACGAGCTGACGGTCGACAGGTTCCGGGAGCTGATGCCCGAGAGCCGGCCGCTGACCGTCGTCCGGCACGTCCTGCCCCAGCTGCGCGCCCTCAACTTCACCGTCGAGGGCATCCTCGGCGCGGGCGTCGCCGCCCAGCACCGTTTCGACCCGCAGGCCAAGGCCCTCGGCGAATGGCTGCGGTCCCGACACCTGGACATCCCGGAGGCCCTGCTGTGACGGTCCTTACCTCCGCGGTCGACCCGGCCGGCGCCGACCACCGGGCCAACCGCGAGACCATGCTCGCCAAGCTCGCCGAGCTGGACGCGGAACACGCGAAGGCCCTCGCGGGCGGCGGCCCGAAGTACGTCGAACGGCACCGCAGGCGCGGCAAGCTGCTCGCCCGCGAACGCGTCGAACTGCTCCTCGACCCCGACACCCCGTTCCTGGAGCTGTCCCCGCTGGCCGCCTGGGGCAGCGACTACGCCGTCGGCGCCTCCCTGGTCACCGGGATCGGCGTGGTCGAGGGCGTCGAATGCCTGATCACCGCCAACGACCCGACCGTGCGCGGCGGCGCCAGCAACCCCTGGAGCCTGAAGAAGGCGCTGCGCGCCAACGACATCGCGCTGGCCAACCGGCTGCCCTGCATCAGCCTGGTGGAGTCGGGCGGCGCCGACCTGCCCTCGCAGAAGGAGATCTTCATCCCCGGGGGCGCCATCTTCCGGGACCTCACCCGGCTGTCCGCGGCCGGGATCCCGACGGTCGCGGTCGTCTTCGGCAACTCGACGGCCGGCGGCGCCTACATCCCCGGCATGTCCGACCACGTGATCATGGTCAAGGAGCGGGCGAAGGTGTTCCTCGGCGGGCCGCCGCTGGTGAAGATGGCCACCGGGGAGGAGAGCGACGACGAGTCCCTGGGCGGCGCCGAGATGCACGCGCGCGTGTCGGGCCTCGCCGACCACTTCGCGGTGGACGAGCGGGACGCGCTGCGGCAGGCGCGGCGGGTGGTGGCCCGGCTCAACCACCGCAAGGCGTACGAGGACCCGGGCCCGGCCGAGCCGCCGAAGTACGACCCGGAGGACCTGCTCGGCATCGTCCCGGGCGACCTGAGGACCCCCTTCGACCCGCGCGAGGTGATCGCCCGGATCGTCGACGGCTCCGACTTCGACGAGTTCAAACCGCTGTACGGGACGAGCCTGGCGACCGGCTGGGCCGAACTGCACGGCTACCCGGTGGGCATCCTCGCCAACGCGCAGGGCGTGCTGTTCAGCCAGGAGTCGCAGAAGGCCGCCCAGTTCATCCAGCTCGCCAACCAGCGCGACATCCCGCTGCTGTTCCTGCACAACACCACCGGCTACATGGTCGGCAGGGAGTACGAGCAGGGCGGCATCATCAAGCACGGCGCGATGATGATCAACGCGGTCGGCAACAGCCGCGTACCGCATCTGTCGGTCCTCATGGGCGCCTCCTACGGCGCCGGGCACTACGGCATGTGCGGACGCGCCTACGACCCGCGGTTCCTGTTCGCCTGGCCCAGCGCCAAGTCGGCCGTCATGGGCCCGCAGCAGCTCGCCGGGGTGCTGTCGATCGTGGCCCGGCAGTCGGCCGCCGCGAAGGGGCAGCCGTACGACGAGGACGCCGACGCCGGGCTGCGCGCCATGGTGGAGGCGCAGATCGAGTCCGAGTCACTGCCGATGTTCCTGTCGGGGCGGCTGTACGACGACGGCGTCATCGACCCGCGCGACACCCGCACCGTCCTCGGCCTGTGCCTGTCCGCCCTCCACACCGCGCCCTACGAGGGCGCGCGGGGCGGCTTCGGCGTCTTCCGGATGTGAGGAACCAGCAATGATCACTTCTGTCCTCGTGGCCAACCGGGGCGAGATCGCCTGCCGGATCTTCCGCACCTGCCGCGACCTGGGCATCAGGACCATCGCCGTGCACTCGGACGCCGACGAGAACGCGCTGCACGCGCGCGTGGCCGACACCGCCGTACGGCTGCCGGGCGCGACGCCCGCCGAGACCTACCTGCGGGCCGACCTGATCGTGCGGGCCGCCGTGGCAGCCGGCGCGGACGCCGTGCACCCCGGCTACGGCTTCCTGTCCGAGAACCCCGGCTTCGCGCGCGCCGTCCTGGCCGCGGGCCTGGTCTGGATCGGGCCGCCGCCGGAGGCGATCGAGGCGATGGCGTCCAAGACCCGCGCCAAGCGGCTGATGGGGCTCGCGCCGCTCGACGAGGTCACCGAGGCCGACCTGCCGGTCCTGGTCAAGGCGGCGGCGGGCGGCGGCGGACGCGGCATGCGGATCGTCCGCGCCCTGGACCGGCTCGACGACGCGCTGGCGGGCGCGCGGGCCGAGGCGGAGAGCGCCTTCGGGGACGGCGAGGTGTTCGTGGAGCCCTACGTCGAGCACGGCCGCCACGTCGAGGTGCAGGTCCTCGCCGACACGCACGGCACGGTGTGGACGCTCGGCACCCGCGACTGCTCCCTCCAGCGCCGTCACCAGAAGGTCGTCGAGGAGGCCCCCGCGCCCCGCCTGGACGCCGCGCTCACCGACGAGTTGTACACGCTGGCCGAGCGCGCCGCCCGCTCCGTGTCGTACGTGGGCGCGGGCACCGTCGAGTTCCTGGTCGCCGACGGCAGGGCCCACTTCCTGGAGATGAACACCCGCCTCCAGGTCGAACACCCCGTCACCGAGGCCGTGTTCGGCATCGACCTGGTGGCCGAGCAACTCCGCGTCGCCGAGGGCCACGCCCTGCCGGACGCGCCGCCACACGCGCGTGGCCATGCGGTCGAGGCCCGCCTGTACGCCGAGGACCCGGCCCGTGACTGGGCCCCGCAGACCGGCACCCTGCACCGCCTCGCCGTACCCGACGGCGTCCGCCTGGACACCGGCTACACCGACGGCGACGAGATCGGCGTCCACTACGACCCGATGCTCGCGAAGATCATCGCCCACGCGCCCACCCGCGCGGAGGCCGTCCGCAGACTGTCCGGCGCGCTGGAGCGGGCGGCCGTGCACGGCCCGGCCACCAACCGCGACCTGCTCGTACGGTCCCTGCGGCACCCGGAGTTCGCCGCGGCCGGAATGGACACCGGCTTCTACGACCGCCACCTCACCGCACTGACCGAGCCCGCCCCCGACCCGTACGCCCCGCTGGCCGCCGCGCTCGCCGACGCCCACGGCCGCTCCCGCTTCGGCGGCTTCCGCACGGTCCCCTCCCAGCCGCAGACCAAGCGCTACCTGATGGCGGGTGAGGAACACGAGGTCCACTACCGGCACACCCGCGAAGGGCTCGCGGCCGACGGCGTACGGGTCGTGCACGCCGACGCGCGGCTGGTCGTACTCGAAGCCGACGGCGTACGGCGGCGCTTCGAGATCGCCCGCTACGGCGACCGGGTCCACGTGGGCGCCACCGCCCTCACCGCGCTACCGCGCTTCCCGGACCCGGCCGCCCAGCTCGCCCCCGGCTCCCTGCCGGCCCCGATGCCGGGCACGGTCGTACGCGTCGCCGAGGACCTGACCGAGGGCGCACCCGTCCAGGCCGGGCAGCCGCTGATCTGGCTGGAGGCGATGAAGATGCAGCACCCGATCTCCGCACCCGTCACCGGCACCCTCACCGCGCTGCACGTCAAACCGGGACAGCAGGTGGAGCCGGGCGCGGTGCTGGCGGTGGTCGAACCGGGGCACTAGTGCCTGTCGGGGCACCAGGGCGAGCGGGGAACAGGGGAACGGCGCGGGCGCACCGGGCAGCCGGGGCGCCGCGCGCGCCACCACACATCAGCCGTACGCGGAGGAACGCATGACCACCCTCATCGAGTCCGACGAGCACAAGGCCCTACGAGCCGCGGCAGCCGCCCTCGGGCGGCGCTACGGCCGCGACTACCTCACCCGCACCGTCGCCGAGGGCCGCCACCCCGCGGAACTGTGGGCCGAAGCGGGCAAGCTCGGCTACCTCGGCGTCAACCTGCCCGAGGAGCACGGCGGCGGGGGCGGCGGCATCACCGAACTCTCCATAGTCCTTGAGGAGTTGGGTGCCGCGGGTTGCCCGCTGCTGATGCTGGTCGTCTCGCCCGCGATCTGCGGCACGGTCATCGCCCGCTTCGGCACCGAGGAGCAGAAACGCGCCTGGCTGCCCGGCCTGGCCGACGGCACCCGCACCATGGCCTTCGGCATCACCGAGCCCGACGCCGGCTCCAACTCGCACCGCATCACCACCACCGCCCACCGCGACCCCGGCACCGGCGACTGGCTGCTGACCGGCCGCAAGGTGTTCATCTCCGGTGTGGACATCGCCGACGCGGTGCTGATCGTCGGCCGCACCGAGGACGCCCGCACCGGACGGCTGAAGCCCTGCCTGTTCATCGTCCCGCGCGACACGGAGGGCTTCACGCGGCGGCCCATCGACATGGAGATCAACGCCGCCGAGAAGCAGTTCGAACTCACCCTGGACGACGTACGGCTGCCCGCCGACGCGCTCGTCGGTGAAGAGGACGCGGGCCTGCTCCAACTCTTCGCCGGACTCAACCCGGAACGCATCATGACGGCCGCGTTCGCGATCGGCATGGGCCGTTACGCGCTGGCGAGGGCGGTCGAGTACGCCCGGGACCGCACCGTCTGGCAGACCCCCATCGGCGCCCACCAGGCTGTCGCACACCCCCTCGCGCAGGCCCACATCGACCTCGAACTGGCCCGGCTGATGATGCAGAGGGCCGCCCACCTCTACGACGCCGGGGACGACGCCGGCGCCGGCGAGGCCGCCAACATGGCCAAGTACGCCGCCGGGGAAGCCTGCGTGAAGGCCGTCGACCAGGCCGTGCACACCCTCGGCGGCAACGGCCTCACCCGGGAGTTCGGGCTCGCCTCGCTGATAACGGCCGCACGGGTGGCCCGTATCGCCCCGGTGAGCCGGGAGATGATCCTCAACTACGTCTCCCACCAGACCCTCGGTCTGCCCAAGTCGTACTAGCCGTACCAGGCCGCCTTGGAGGAACCGTGTTCCGCAGCGAGTACGCAGACGTCCCGGCCGTCGAACTCCCCATCCACGACGCCGTCCTGAACCGGGCCGCCGAGTTCGGCGACCGGACCGCGCTGATCGACGGCGTGGACGGCACCACCCTCACGTACGCACAGCTGGACCGGTTCCACCGGCGCGTCGCCGCCGCGCTCGCCGACGCCGGGCTGCGCAAGGGCGACGTGCTCGCCCTGCACAGCCCGAACACCGTCGCCTTCCCGACCGTCTTCTACGCGGCCACGCGCGCGGGGGCCGCCGTCACCACCGTGCACCCGCTCGCCACTCCGGAGGAGTTCGCGAAACAGCTGCGCGACTCGGCCGCCCGCTGGATCGTCACCGTCGCACCGCTCCTGCGGACCGCCCGCCGGGCCGCCGAACTCGCCGGCGGCATCCGGGAGGTCCTCGTCTGCGACCGCGCGCCCGGCCACCGCTCGCTGCTCGACCTGCTCGCCTCCACCGCACCCGACCCGGACGTGCCCATCGACCCCGCCGAGGACGTGGCCGTCCTGCCGTACTCGTCCGGCACGACCGGCACCCCCAAGGGCGTGATGCTCACCCACCGGCAGATCGCCACCAACCTGGCCCAACTGGAACCCGCGGCCCCCGCCGGACCCGACGAACGCATCCTCGCCGTCCTGCCGTTCTTCCACATCTACGGTCTGACCGCGTTGATGAACGCCCCCCTCAGACAGGGCGCGGCCGTCGTCGTGCTGCCCCGCTTCGACCTGGAGACGTTCCTCGCGGCCATCGAGACCCACCGCATCACCGGCCTCTACGTCGCCCCGCCGATCGTCCTCGCCCTCGCCAAGCACCCGGCGGTCACCCGCTACGACCTGTCGTCGCTGAAGTACCTCCTCAGCGCCGCCGCCCCGCTGGACGCCTCGCTGGCCGCCGCCTGCTCGCGGCGGCTCGGCCTGCCACCGGTCGGCCAGGCGTACGGCATGACGGAACTCTCGCCCGGCACCCACGTCGTACCGCTGGACGCCATGGAACGGGCGCCGGCCGGCACCGTCGGCAAGCTCATCGCCGGCACCGAGATGCGCATCGTCTCCCTCGACGACCCCGGCACGGACCTCGGCACCGGCGAGAGCGGCGAGATCCTCATCCGCGGCCCCCAGGTGATGAAGGGCTACCTCGGCCGTCCCGAGGAGACCGCCGCCCTGATCGACGCGGACGGCTGGGTGCACACGGGAGACGTGGGCCGGGTGGACGAGGACGGCTGGCTGTTCGTCGTCGACCGGGTCAAGGAACTCATCAAGTACAAGGGCTTCCAGGTCGCCCCCGCCGAACTGGAGGCGCTGCTGCTGACCCACCCCGGCATCGCCGACGCCGCCGTCATCGGCGTCCACGACCAGGACGGCAACGAGGTCCCGCACGCCTTCGTGGTCCACCGGCCCGCCACCGCCGGGCCGACCGAAGGAGAAATCATGAACTACGTCGCCGAACGCGTCGCCCCCTACAAACGGATACGGCGGGTCACCCTCGTCGCGGAAGTGCCCCGGTCCGCCTCCGGGAAGATCCTCCGCCGCGCACTGCGCGAACGCGAACGGGGGGAGCGGTCGTGACACTGATCGGACGTACACGCGCGCGTGGCGTGGAAACCCTCAGCCTGGACTCGGTCGACACCCGCAACGCCCTGTCCGCCGCCCTCGTCGGCGACCTCGCGGACGCGCTGGCCGAGTGCGGCGCGGACGACGGCGTACGGGCCGTCGTCCTCACCCACACCGGCGGCACCTTCTGCGCCGGCGCCGACCTGCGCGACCCCCCGCACCCGGACGCCGTCGTCGGCCTGCTCCGGCAGATCGTCGAGCTGGAGCGGCCCGTGGTCGCCCGGGTCACCGGGCACGTCCGGGCGGGCGGCCTCGGCCTGCTCGCCGCCTGCGACATCGCGGCCGCCGGCACCGGGGCCACGTTCGCCTTCACCGAAGTCCGGATCGGCGTGGCACCCGCCGTCATCTCCCTGCCGCTCGTGCCACGCGCCGACCCGCGCGCCCTCGCCCGCTACTGCCTCACCGGCGAACGGTTCGACGCCGCCGAAGCGGCCCGCATCGGCCTGCTGACCCTCGCCGGTGACGACGTCGACGCGGCGCTCGCCCCCGTCCTCGACGGCCTGCGCCGGTCCGCGCCGCAGGGTCTGGCCGAGACGAAGCGCCTGCTCACGGCTAAGGTGCTGGAGACATTCGACCGGGAAGCAGCCGACCTGACCGCGCTCTCGGCCCGGCTGTTCGCCTCCGCCCAGGCCCGGGAGGGGATGACGGCCTTCCTCGACCGACGGGATGCCGCATGGGTGCTGTGACCGCAGAGGACCGCCTGCCCAAGCAGGACCGCAGCCGGGCCACCCGGCAGCGGCTCCTGGAGGCCGCCGTGGCCTGCCTCGTGGAGCACGGCTGGGCGGGCTCCACGGTCACCGTCGTCGCCGAACGCGCGGGCGTCTCCCGCGGCGCGGCCCAGCACCACTTCCGCACCCGCGAGGACCTGTTCACGGCGGCCGTCGAGTACGTCGCCGAGCAGCGCTCCGCCGCCCTGCGCACCCTGTTCCCGGAGGGCGCCGCGGCCCGCCCCGCCGTCGTCGCCGCCCTCGTCGACCTGTACACGGGACCCCTCTTCCGCGCCGCCCTGCACCTGTGGGTGGCCGCCTGCGACGAGGAGCCGCTACGGCCCCGGGTGACCGAACTGGAGGCCCGCGTCGGCCGGGAGACCCACCGGATAGCGGTCGAACTGCTCGGCGCCGACGAATCCCGGCCCGGCGTCCGGGAGACCGTCCAGGGCCTGCTGGACATGGCCCGTGGGCTGGGCCTGGCCAACCTCCTCACCGACGACACGGCCCGCCGCCGACGCGTGGTCGCCCAGTGGGCGGCGCTGCTGGAGGAGACCCTGGGTGGTGCGGACTGAGGCTCCGGCGGGACACCGGCCGGGGCGCGGCACCGGGTCAGGCGGGACACCGGCCGGGGCGCGGCACCGGGTCAGGCGGGCAGCTTCGTGTCGACGACGAAGGCGATCTCCACGAGCTGGCCGGGGAGGGTCAGTTCGCTGACGCCGAGGACCGTGCTGGCGGGGCAGTGGTCGCCGAAGTACGCCATGTTGCCCTCCGCGATCGCCGTGGCGTGCTGCCGCAGGCCCACCAGGTACACGGTCTGCGAGACGATCTGCTTCCGGGTGACGCCGTAGTGGTCGAGGATCCGGTCCATGTTGGCGTAGGTCAGCTTGAGCTGCGCGGCGAAGTCGTCCGCGTGACGGAACTCGCCCGCCTCGTCGAACGAGACCTGCCCGGAGGCGTGGATCAGATCGCCGGACCTGATCGCCTGGGAGTAGCCGAAGTCGGTCTCGGCCGATATGCCGAAGCGGAACGCGTCGATGGCGGACATGGGAGTGGCCCTTCTCTCGTGCTCTCTTGTGGTTACTCAGGAACTGTAGGAAAGTGAGGGCCGACGTGGAAGAACGCACTTTTTGGTGACTGAGGAACCTCATGGTGACAAAGCAGCAGCTCAAGTCTCTGCCCGCGGACGCGGACCTGAGGCGCGCGGACTCCCTGGCGCGCGAGATCTTCTCGGACGTCGCCAACAAGTGGGCGTTCCTGATCATCGAGGCGCTCGGCGAGCGCACCCTGCGCTTCAGCGAACTGCGTGACGAGGTGGAGGGCGTCAGCCACAAGATGCTCACCCAGAACCTGCGCATGCTGGAGCGCAACGGCCTGGTCGACCGCGAGGTGCACCCCACCGTGCCGCCGCGGGTCGAGTACACCCTCACCGAGCCGGGACGGGCCCTGCGCGCCACGGTCGACGCCATCTGCGGCTGGACCAGCCAGTACCTGGGCCACATCGAGGACGCCCGCGGCCGGTTCGACTCCTGAGGCGCGTCACCTCCGGAGCGGGCGGCGCGGCGGGCCGACCGGGGAGGGGACGTGGTGTCCGGCGGGCGGTCGGCGGTCGGCGGTGTGCGGTGCTCGGCGGTTGGCGGTCGGTGGTGTGCGGTGCTCGCCGGTTGGCGTGGTGTGCGGCAGGCCGCGGTGCGCGGGCTGCGGTGCGCGGCGGGCCGCGCCGCCCCCGTGGGCAGGCGTCCGGCGGGCGATACCCTTGGCGCATGATCTTGATGCTCGTCAGGCGCCGTCACGTGGACCACGCCCTCGTCACGAGCACGGGCTGTCGGCGCTCCGCCTGACCCGGCCCCGCCGCCCGCACCGTCCCTCCACCCGTTACGTTCCTCCACTCGCGCTTCCCCCCGAGGCATCCGCGGCCCCGCCGCCCGTCCACGACGGCTGCCCGGGGCGGCCCACCACCCCGCGGACCCAGCCCCATGACCCATCCCGAGCGGCGCACCACGACGACCTCGTGGCACGACCAGCTGCCGATCATCGACCTCTCGGCGGCCGACCGCGGCCGTCAGGCCCGCACCCTGCTGCACGCGCAACTGCACAGCGCCGCCCACGACATCGGCTTCTTCCAGCTCGTCGGGCACGGCGTGCCACGGGCCGAGCGGGCCGCGCTGCTCACCGCCGTACGGGCCTTCTTCGCGCTCCCCGAGGCCGACCGGCTCGCCCTCGACAGCGCCGGCTCGCCCCACTTCCGCGGCTACTCCCGGACCGGCGACGAGCACACCCCCGGCGCCCATGGCCGACGCGACCGGCTGGACCTGGGCGCCGAACGCCCCGCCCGCGCCCCCGGTCCGGGCGAGCCCGCGTACTGGTGGCTCGAAGGCCCCAACCAGTGGCCCGCCGCCCTCCCCGAACTGCGTACCGCCGCCCTCGCCTGGCTCGACCGGCTCAGCGGCGTGGCCCGGCGGCTGCTGCACGAACTGCTCACCGCCGTGGGCGCCCCCGCCGACTTCTACGACCCCCTCTTCGGCGACCGGGCCCACCCGCGCCTCAGCCTCGTACGCCACCTCGGCACCGCGAGCACCGGCACCGCAAGCCTCGGCACCGCGAGCACCGGCATCGCGAGCCCCGGCGTCACGGGCCGGGACGGCGCCGGCCCCGGCGTCAGCGCCGGCCCGTCCAAGGACCGCGGCTTCCTGACCCTGCAACTCCACGCGCACGGGACGGCCGAACGCCGCCACGCCGCACCACTGCCGGACGACGCCTTCCTGGTCAACCTCGGTGCACGCCTTGAGGCGGCGACCGGCGGCTACCTGATCGCCGCCGACCACCGGGCCGCCGCCCCGCCCGGCACCGCCGAGCGGTACTCCGTCCCGTTCTTCGCCAACCCGCGGCTCGACGCCCCTGTGCCGCCGCTGCCCTTCCCGTACGCGCCGTACGCGCCGTACGCGGCCGAGGCCCCCGACAGCACCGGGGACCCGGCCGCACCGCCGTACGCCGCGTACGGCCACCACGAGCTGAAGGGCGAGCTGCGCGCCCATCCCCTGGTGGCACGACGCCACCACCGGGACCTGCCCGCCCCGGCCTGACCGCCCGCCCCGCCGGGCCCCGCCCGCAACACGAGACGGCCGTGCCCCGCCCGCAACACGAGACGGCCGGGCCCCGCCCGCAACACGAGACGGCCGGGCCCCGTCTTCCGGACGAGACGGCCGGTCCCCGCCCTCAGTGCGAGATGTCCGCGTACCCCTCGATGTCCCGCACGCTGCGCGACCCCGGACCCACATAGCGGGCGGACGGGCGCACCAGCCGGCCCGTCCGCTTCTGCTCCAGGACGTGCGCCGACCAGCCAGCCGTCCGCGCACAGGTGAACATCGACGTGAACATGGACGCGGGAACCTCGGCGAAGTCCAGCATGATCGCCGCCCAGAACTCGACGTTCGTGGCGAGGACCCGGTCCGGACGCCGGTTGTGCAACTCCTCCAGGGCCGCCTTCTCCAGCGCCTCCGCGATCTCGTAGCGCGGCGCGCCCAGCTCGCGGGCCGTGCGCCGCAGCACGCGCGCGCGGGGGTCCTCGGCCCGGTACACCCGGTGCCCGAAGCCCATCAGCCGCTCACCCCGGTCCAGGGCCTGCTTGACGTACGCCTCCGCGTCGCCGGTGCGCTCGATCTCCTCGATCATCCCGAGGACCCGGGAGGGCGCGCCGCCGTGCAGCGGACCCGACATGGCGCCCACCGCGCCGGACAGCGCGGCGGCCACGTCCGCACCGGTGGAGGCGATGACCCGGGCGGTGAAGGTGGAGGCGTTCATGCCGTGTTCGGCGGCCGAGGTCCAGTACGCGTCGACGGCCGCGACGTGCTTCGGGTCCGGCTCGCCCCGCCAGCGGATCATGAACCGTTCGACGATCGTGGACGCCTTGTCGATCTCCTGCTGCGGCACCATCGGCAGCCCCTGCCCGCGCGCCGACTGGGCGACGTAGGACAGCGCCATCACCGCCGCCCGTGCCAGGTCGTCGCGGGCCTGTTCCTCGTCGATGTCGAGCAGCGGTTTCAGCCCCCACACCGGGGCCAGCATGGCGAGCGCCGACTGCACGTCGACCCGGACGTCACCGGAGTGCACGGGGATCGGGAACGGCTCGGCGGGCGGCAGACCGGGGTTGAAGGCGCCGTCGACGAGCAGCCCCCACACGTTCCCGAAGGAGACGTGCCCGACCAACTCCTCGATGTCGACACCCCGGTACCGCAGGGCACCGCCTTCCTTGTCCGGTTCGGCGATCTCCGTCTCGAACGCGACGACTCCTTCGAGTCCGGGTACGAAATCGGACATGGGGCGGCTCCTCGTGGTGGGTGCGGGCGCATGGCGGACGCGGGTACTACCACGGTTCCACGGTCGCTCTCAGGACTCGCGGTCCGGGCGGTCACCCCGGTGATGCCCCGATCGGCCTACGCTCACCCAACCGGCGGGGCATCAGCACCATAGCGCCGGGTGCCACCGCAGGGGAGCCCGTACGGCACTGCGTGCCACAGTCCGTGCCGCGACTCCACGCCCCGCGCGTCCGTACACGCATACGGCAAGATGACCGCGTGACCGACCGCGACCCCATCCTCGACCCCGCCGCCATGCGCAAGCACTACCGCGTGGAGGGCATCGACGAGACCGACCTGGCCGCACACCCGATGGAGCAGTTCGCCCGCTGGTTCGAGCACGCAGCGCTGGCCGCCGCACACGGGACGGTCTACGAACCCAACGCGATGGTCGTCTCCACGGCGGACGCCGAGGGCCGCCCCAGCTCCCGCACGGTCCTGCTGAAGCAGTACGACGACCGGGGCTTCGTCTTCTACACCAACTACGACTCCCGCAAGGGCCGCGAACTGGCCGAAAACCCCCAGGTCTCCCTGCTGTTCCCCTGGCACCCGCTGGCCCGCCAGGTCATCGTGACGGGCACCGCGCACCGCACCGGTCGCGACGAGACCGCCGCCTACTTCCGCACCCGCCCGCACGGCTCCCAGCTCGGCGCCTGGGCCAGCGCCCAGTCCACGGTGATCCCCTCCCGGGCCGCCCTGGAGGAGTCCTACGCCGAACTCGCGGCCCGCTATCCGCAGGGCGAGCAGGTGCCGGTGCCGCCGCACTGGGGCGGCTTCCGCGTCACCCCGCGCACGGTCGAGTTCTGGCAGGGGAGGGAGAACCGCCTGCACGACCGGCTGCGCTACGTCGCCGAGGAGGACGGCGGCTGGCGCCGGGAACGCCTCAGCCCCTGACCGCGGCGGACCCTGACCGCCTCAGCCCCTGACCGCGGCGGAAAACGCCCGCACACGCAGACGACCCGCGGGCTCGGGTCCTTCGCCGTACGACGAAGAAGCCGGCCGGACGTACCGGCGAGCCCGCGGGTCGGGTGACTGCTTGGGATTGGGCCGGCTGCACGCTGCTTTCACATGCTGGTCCGGCACCGCACTCGGTGTGGTGGCGAGCCGCTAGCCCGCAGTCACCTCACGCGTCCGGTTTTCATACATCTGCCGAACCACCTCCCTTCTCGTGTGCTCCACACACTAGGAAGCGGTCGGCCACCGATCAAGCTCTTTTTTCCACGGTGTCGCGCCACCGCCGGTTCCGTGCGCCCGGCGGGGGCGGCCGTCCGCGTTCGGCGGGCGCGCGTACAACGATTCCCGCAAGATTGTGGGAACCAAGTGTGTGCTGCGTCACGTTCGAGTTGAATGGAGGAGAGAGAGCGAACCTTCGCGCCGTATCCGCGGACGCAGCCTGCAGGGGGTCCAGGTGAGTGCTTCCCGGCGTAGTGGGACCACCGACGAGCTGGGGCCGGACGAGCCCGAGCGGGCCGGCGGCGCGGGCACGTGCGGCCCGGAGGACGCGGGCGGCTCCGATCTCCTCGCCGCGCTGCTGGACGGGATGGACGCGGCCCTGTGCGCCTTCGACGCGGACGGTGTCGTCACCCACTGGAACCGGGAGGCGGAGCGGATCCTCGGCTGGACCGCGGCGGAGGCCGTGGGGCGGCACGGGTTCGCAGGCTGGGCGGTGCGCAGCGCCGACGCCGAGGAGGTCGAGGGCCGGCTGCTGTCCGCGATGCACGCCCCCGGGCGGCAGGTGCACGAGTTCGCGCTGGTCACGAAGGACGGCGGGCGGGTCCTGGTGCGGACCCAGTCCGCGGCGGTGCGCGGTCCGGACGGCAAGCCGGCCGGGGTGTACTGCGCCTTCAGCGAGGTGCACGCGCAGATGGACCTGGAGCGGTCCATCGCCCTGAGCGAGGCGCTGTTCGAGGACGCGGCGTGGGGCGTCGTGCTCATCGACGCCGATCTGCGGCCCGCGGTGGTGAACGCGTACGCGGCGCGCGCCCTGGGCACAGGCCGCACGTCCGTGCTCGGCCGGCCCCTCGGTGAACTGCTCACCCAGGGCGTGGAGGACCTGGAGGGCGCGCTCACCCACGTGCTGGCCGAAGGCGCACCGCCCGCACCGGCCGAGATGTGGGTGGCCGTGCGGACCCCGGAGGGCGAGAAGCGGCGGTGCTGGCGCAGCGGCTTCCTGCGGCTCGCCTCGCCGCTCGCCGAGGAGCCGGTGCCGCTCGGCGTGGGCTGGCTGTTCCAGGACGTGACGGAGGCCAAGCAGGGCGAGCAGGAGGCGTCGCTGCTGCGCTTCCGTACCAACCAGCTGCACCGGGCGGCCCGTGCCGCGGCCGAGTGCGAGGACCCGGCGGAGGCGGCCACCGTCCACCTCGACTTCGCGCTCGCCGGGTTCGCCGACCACGCGCTGATCGACCGGGTGGCGGGCCCGCCACCCGCCGACGGCGGTGTGCGGCCGGCGGTGCGGCTGGTGCGGATCGCCGCGACCCCCGCCGGGGCGCCGGGACCGAGCCTGCTCACGGGCGCGGCCGGACTGCCCCTGCGGTACGAGATCGGCCATCCCGCGGTGCAGTGCGTCGAGCGGTCCGGGACGGTGCGGGCCGACGCCGGCGGCATGTCCGCCGAGCGGGCCCGGGAGTGGGCGCTGGAGCGGCAGTGGCCCGGGGACAGCGTGCACGCGCTGTGCGCGGTGCTGCGCAGCCGGGGGCGCACGCTGGGCGTCGTGACGTTCCTGCGCGGGGCCGCGCGCAGCGCCTTCGAGCGCTTCGACGCGACGTACGCGGAAGACGTGGCGGCGCGCATCGCGGCGGCCCTGGACCTGGCGGCGGCGACGGCGCAGGACCGCTGAGGAGGCCGGCGCCGCGCCCGGCGGGGCGCGGGGAGCCGCGGCTGCCGCGGAGGTTTCAGCGCCGGTAGAAGATCCGGTCCCGGTACTCGTCCATGATCCGGGTGTTCCAGTCGTGTCCGCCGTCGACGTTCCCGGAGCGCAGCAGCGGCGGCTCGACGCCACGGGCGGCGAGGGCCTGCGCTGTCGTGGCCATGACCGCCTGGAGGAGCGCGGTGGTGACGACGGTGGAGGCGGGGGCGAAGGGGGCCGGGATGGTGTCGAGGGTGAGTTCCGCGTCGCCGACCGCGATCTTCGAGTCGAGGACGATGTCGCAGTGGTCCTTCAGGAATGTGCCGGAGCCGTGCCGGGACGAGGTCTGCGCGGCGTACGCCACCGACGTCACGCCGATGACCCTGACCCCCCGGCCGCGCGCGGTCATGGCCATCTCCACGGGGAGGGCGTTGCGGCCCGACAGGGAGATGATCACGAGGACGTCGCCGGACCGGACGGGTGAGGTGTCCAGGACGGCACTGGCCAGCCCGTCCACGCGTTCCAGGGCGGAGCCGAGGGTGGCGGGGACGACGTCGACGCCGACGGCACCGGGCACCGGGAGCAGGTTCATCAGGGCGAGACCGCCGGCCCGGTAGACGACGTCCTGGGCGGCGAGGGAGGAGTGTCCGGCGCCGAAGGCGAACAGTCTGCCGCCGGCCTCGACGGTGTCGGCGAGGAGCGTACCGGCCGCCGCGATGGCCGCGGACTCCTCCTCGCGGACCTGTCGCAGCAGGCCGATGGCGGCGTCGAAGAACTGGTCGGCCGGTGTGCCGTCGCTCATGCGGTGCCCTTTCGCAGCGTCGTCGCAGCGTCTGTGTCGCGGATCGTCGCGGATCGTCGCGGATCACCGTGCGGTCTGGACCAGCGCGCTGTCAATACGGCCGGTGCGCCGTCCCGTACGGAGGCGGGCAGCTCCCGACGCACCGCGCACACGCGCTGGAAACCCGGCTGTTTCGGCGGTGCGGGACGGTTGTCGGTGGTATGCGTCAGAATTGAGGCCAGGGCCAGCGCATGCCGGAGAGCGGCAGCTTCCGGCAGAGGTAATCGAGGGGCACGTATGTCCGGACTGATCGACACCACGGAGATGTACCTCCGCACCATCCTCGAACTGGAGGAGGAAGGCGTGGTCCCGATGCGCGCCCGCATCGCCGAGCGGCTGGACCAGAGCGGTCCGACGGTGAGCCAGACGGTCGCGCGGATGGAGCGCGACGGCCTGGTCTCGGTGGCGACCGACCGGCATCTGGAGCTGACCGACGAGGGCCGCCGGCTGGCCACGCGCGTGATGCGCAAGCACCGGCTCGCGGAGTGCCTGCTGGTCGACGTGATCGGCCTGGAGTGGGAGCAGGTGCACGCCGAGGCGTGTCGCTGGGAGCACGTGATGAGCGAGGCGGTGGAGCGCCGCGTCCTGGAGCTGCTGCGCCATCCGACCGAGTCGCCGTACGGCAACCCCATCCCGGGCCTGGAGGAGCTGGGCGAGAAGGACGGGGCCGACCCGTTCCTCGACGAGGGCATGGTGTCGCTGGCGGACCTCGACCCGGGCGCGGACGGCAAGACGGTCGTGGTGCGCCGTATCGGCGAGCCGATCCAGACCGACGCGCAGCTGATGTACACGCTGCGCCGGGCGGGCGTGCAGCCCGGTTCGGTGGTGAGCGTGACCGAGTCGGCGGGCGGTGTGCTGGTGGGCAGCAGCGGTGAGGCGGCCGAGCTGGAGGCGGACACCGCCTCCCATGTGTTCGTGGCCAAGCGCTGAGGCGCGAAGCCCGGCGCGAGGGCGCGGAGCCGGGCGCCGGGGCGCCGCCGGGCACGGCGCGGGTGGCTCGTCGAACGCAAGGGCGGCGCGTCGGACGCCGGCCGCGCGCGGCGTCTGGGCAGCCCCAGGTTCGGCGTCAACTCCCGTGGCTGGAGCGCCGGTTGGGGCCGGACCGAGTGGCGCCGAAATCCCGGATTCGGTGCTCCGAACGGCAGCGCTCGGCCGTATCTCGTGCAAGGCTGTCGCGAGAGGCATATGACCGGAGGGGGGCGGGGAGGATGTGCCGCAGACAGGGAGAGGGCCCCGGCACCCTGCGGCGCCGGGGCCTGTCCTCCCCTGTGCTGACCCGGAGCCCCGAGCTCTCAGGGTCATTCCCCGCGGACCGGTTTCCCCGAGCGGTCCGCCTCCCGCGTAACAACTCCCCTCGGCGGCGACGATCATTCCTCGTCGGGGGTCACTCGAATGAGGGGTGTTGTCTGCAGAGGCACCGGTTTCGAAAAGTTATTCGATAATCTAGGGCAATCTACGGGGAAACTACGGCAAACTACGGCAGCATCTGCGCAACGCAGCGGTACGACGGCAGGACACAGCGGTACGGTCCGAGCGGAGCTAGGGGGGTGCCGGCGCATGGCACGGCGTATCGACGTGAGGGGAGCGGGCGGCGTGGGGCTGGCCGCCTGGGAGTTCGCCGACCCTCCCAAGACGGATCCGGAACCCGGGCCCGGGGTGTTGTTACTGCACGGCCTGATGGGCCGGGCCTCGCACTGGGCGGCCACCGCCCGCTGGCTCTCCGAGCGCCACCGCGCCGTCGCGCTGGACCAGCGCGGCCACGGCCAGAGCGACAAGCCCCCGCCGGCCGCGTACACCCGTGACGCCTACATCGAGGACGCCGAGGCGGCCGTCGAACAGCTCGGCCTCGCCCCAGCCGTGGTCATCGGACACGCCATGGGCGCGCTGACCGCCTGGCAGCTCGCCGCCAAACGCCCCGACCTGGTGCGCGCCCTGGTCATCTGCGACATGCGGGCCTCCGCCCTCGGCGGGGCCTCGCAGCGCGAGTGGGCCAACTGGTTCAAGTCCTGGCCCGTACCGTTCGCCACGCTCGCCGACGTCCGCAAGTGGTTCGGCGAGGACGACCCCTGGGTGGACCGTCCGAATCCGGCCCGCGGCGAGTTCTACGCCGAGATCATGCACGAGTCCGCGGACGGCTGGCGGCCCGTCTTCGACCCCGACCGGATGCTGAAGTCCCGCGAGACCTGGGTGCACGACGCCCACTGGGAGGAGCTGACCCACGTCGGCTGCCCCGCCCTGGTCGTCCGCGGCCTCGACGGCGAGCTGGGCCGCGCCGAGGCCCAGGAGATGGTCCGGGTCCTGCCCCGCGGCCAGTACGCGGAGGTCGCCGACGCCGGCCACCTCATCCACTACGACCAGCCGGCCGCCTGGCGCACGGCGATCGAACCGTTCCTGGACACGGTCCTCACCCAGTGAGGGCGGGAGCGGGCTGAGGACGGGGCGCATCCGAACGCGGGGGGAGCACCGAGCCCCGTCGGACGCGGCGGCCGGTCCGGGTCCGGTGGTCGACGGGTCAGGGCGAGGTGGCCGACCGGTCCGGGTCCGGTGGCCGACGGGTCAGGGCGAGGTGGCCGACCGGTCCGGGCAGGGCGGCGGCTCTGGCGGGCCCGAGCGGGGCGGCTGACGGGTCCGGGCGGGCGGCTGGATCCTGACCGCCCGGCGGCCGTCTCAGCCACCTCGGTAGGCCCCTGCTGCTCCGCCGCCCCGGCCGCCTTCGTACGTCAGCCGGTCACCAACCTCCCCACCGCCCCTCGCCGGTCCTTCCCCCCTCCTCCACGCCCTCCATCCCCTCCATCCCCCCTGTCTCCTTCGTCACCCCTTGCTGACCGCGGCCAGTATCTCCGGCAGGTACGCCGCCGTCCGCGGTGCCGCCAGCCGCAGGCCCCATACGGTGATTCCCGCGCCGTAGGCGGCGCCGACCGGCAGCAGCAGCCAGGTCCAGGCACCGCCGCCCGCGCTCACGTTCAGCGCGATGGCGAGCGTGATGACGGGCGTGCACAGCAGGGCCGCCGAGACCATGCCGCCGAAGATCGCGATCCAGGCCAGGCCGCCCTGCCCGGGTGCCACGTTCTTGTAGCCCTCCTGCGGGATGGAGTACGGGAAGCGGGCCGAGGTCCACGCCCCGGTCGCCAGCATCGCGCCGAGCAGCGCGAAGGACAGGCCGAGCGTCTCGGACAGCCGGTGCCAGTCGCCCAGCAGGGCCGTCGTCAGGACGGTCACCACAACCGCGTACGGCAGGGTGATCACCAGCAGCGCCAGTGCCCGGCCGCGCAGTTCGACGTACGCGTCCCGGGCGGAGGAGATGGTCATGGCCACCATCCAGAACGCGGACGTGTCCTGCCCGAACTGGTTGTACATCTGGATGCCGAGCATCCCGGCGGCGAAGCACGCGAAGTAGACCGTCCCGGTGCCCTGCACCGCGTTGAACACCGGCACGATCAGCCCGATGGCCAGCGAGGTCACCCACGCCGCCTTGGTCTTGGGATCGCGCCAGACGTAGCGCAGGGAGCGCTCCATGACCGTACCCGTGCGGCCCGTCGGCAGCAGCCGGCCGAGCCCGGTCGAGGTGCGCGCGCGGGCGCCGCTGTCGGCGGCCTGCAAGGTGGAGCCGTCGGGCGCGGTCATCAGGCGGGTCAGGCTGCGCGCCCACAGGGCGAGCAGCAGCGCCAGCGCCGCCACGGTCAGCAGCACCTGGGCGGCGGCCCGGCCGTACGCCCCCTCGCTCACCGCGTGCACCGCGCCCACCGCCGAGGCGGGCGGCACCCAGCGCAGCACGTCGGCGGCCGGGGCGAGCTGGCCGAGCCCGGCCGAGCCGAGCCGCTGCGCGCCGAAGTTGACCAGTTGCGCGCCGACCGCGACGACCAGCCCGCTGAGCACCGCGAGATCGCGGCCCTTGCGGCTGGTCAGCAGCCGTACGTTGGCCGCGGCCACGGCCCGCGCGAGGGCCACGCAGACCAGCACCCCGAGGACGGTCGCGAGGACCGCGGTGACGTAGGCCGCGGCGCCGTGGGCGACCGACAGGGCACAGCCGACCAGCAGGAGCAGCGTGAACGCCGGCCCGATGCCGACCAGCGAGGCCGCCAGCAGGGCCCGTACCAGCGGGCGCGGGCGCAGCGGCAGCATCACCAGCCGGGTCGGGTCGAGCGTCTCGTCGCCGCTCGGGAAGAACAGCGGCATCACGGCCCAGCCCAGCGCCAGTACGGCTGTCGCCAGGAGGGCGACGGCGTCGGCGTGGGCGTTGCCGCGCAGCGCGATCAGGCCGAGCAGTTGCAGCGCGGCGAACAGCAGCGCGACGACGGCCGAGGCGACGAACGCGGCCCGCCGTCCGCCGGACTGCCTGAGCCCGTTGCGCAGCAGGGACAGCTTCAGCCGTACGACGGTGGCGGTGACGTCCGTCATCGGGCCCCGCCGCCCAGCCAGTCCAGGTCGGAGCCGGCGTCGCGGCCCTGCGCGCCGACCAGTTCCAGGAACGCCCCCTGGAGGGTGGTGTGCGCGCCGCGCACTTCGGGCAGCGGACCGGTCGCGCGGATGCGGCCCGCCGCCAGCACGGCCACCCAGTCGCACAGCGACTCGACGAGTTCCATGACGTGGGAGGAGAAGACGACGGTGGCGCCGGAGCCCGTGTACCGCTCCAGGACGCCCCGGATGGTCTGCGCGGACACCGGGTCGACGCCCTCGAACGGCTCGTCGAGGAAGAGGACTTCGGGATTGTGCAGGAGGGCCGCGGCCAGCCCGATCTTCTTGCGCATGCCGGTGGAGTAGTCGACGACGAGCTTGTGCTGGGCACCGGCGAGATCGAGCACGTCCAGCAGCTGGGAGGCCCGCTTGTCGACCTCGGCCCCGGGCAGCCCCCGCAGCCGTCCGGTGTAACCGAGCAGTTCGCGCCCCGACAGCCGCTCGAACAGCCGCAGCCCCTCCGGCAGCACGCCGATCCGTGCCTTGACGGCCACCGGGTCCCGCCACACGTCGTGGCCGACCACCTCGACGGACCCCTGGTCGGGCCGGAGCAGCCCGGTCACCATCGAGAGGGTGGTGGTCTTACCGGCTCCGTTGGGCCCCACCAGCCCGATGAACTTTCCCGCCGGCAACTCCAGATCGATCCCGGCGACAGCGACCTGCTGCCCGAACCGCTTCCAGAGCCCGCGCACAGACACGGCCGCGCCGCCCACTCCCGTTTGCTCCGTCATACGAGCACCCTACGGTGCAAACCCCATCCCCCAAGAGGCACGGAGAACGACGCGAACCCCCCCACGGCCCCGCACCCGCCCCCAACCTCAACGAAGCAGCCACCCAAGCCCCCAGGGGCGCGGGGAACTGCGCGAACACCCCCCACTCATCCGCACCCGCACCCGCACCCGCCCCCCCAACCCCAACCACCCGACAACCACCCCTACCGGTCCCTCCCGCACGCATACGCCAACGGCGAGATCAACTCCTCCACATCCGGCAACCACCGATTCGCAGCCGTCGGCCGGCAGGCCCACTGCACGGCCCCCTGCGACCCGAACCGCGTGGGCGGCGCAGCCACATACGACCCCTCGCCGAGCGCGACCAGATCGAGCGACCCCAGCGACCAGCTCAGCTTGCGCAGCAGTTCCGCGAGCTTCAGCGAGGCACCCGGCAGGACGAAGAAGTTCATCCGCCGGTCGGGGGTGCGCGTCACCGGCCCGAGCGTCAGCTCCATCCGCTCCATCCGGGCCAGCGCCAGGAAGCCGGCCGACTCCGGGACGGACAACGCGTCGAAGGTACGGCCCGTCGGCAGCAGGATGGACGCCGTCGGCTGCTTCTGCCACATCCGCCGGGCGACGGTCGCGCTCCCGGTCGCCAGGGTCGCCCAGTCCGCGCGCCCCGGGTGTGCGCCGGGGGCGGCGCACGCGGCGTCGCCGCAGGAGCAGTGCTGCTCCCCGTCGGCGGCTTCCAGCCAGGTGCCGGGTACCACGTCCCAGTGGCGCTCCTCGGCGTAGCGAACGGCGTTCTCCAGCAGCGATTCCCCGCGCTGCTTCGGAATCTGGGCGGCTTCGGGTCCAGCGATCGTCTCTTCCACGCCCCACTCAACTCCCGCGCCCACCTCGGGTTACGGCCAGTGCGATGACAGGACCGCGCGCGGGGGAGGAGCATCGGTTCCGTAATTGGGGCGCATGGATGCATGTCCGGGGGCGCGCGGGAGGAAGCCCGTCGTGGCCGGGGTAGCCACCGTTGGGGGTCGGGATCAGCCTTTACTCCGGCAATCCTCGCATGACTCGCATTTTCGGTACGAAGCGGGGCATTGATCTTCAGGGCCGGATCTTTTCGCTTCAGGGGTTGGCAGGGGGTACGCCATGGCCGCAAGGCCACTCGTCGCGCGGCAGCCGAACGAACGGCTGCAGGCGCTCATCCAGGAGGCGGGGTGCTCGAACGCCGGGCTCGCCCGCCGGGTCAACATGTGCGGCGCCGAGCACGGCCTCGACCTGCGCTACGACAAGACGTCCGTGGCCCGTTGGCTGCGCGGTCAGCAGCCGCGGGGCCGGGCGCCCGCCATCATCGCCGAGGCACTGGGCCGCAAGCTGGGCCGTACGGTCACCATCGACGAGATCGGGATGGCCAACGGCAAGAACCTCGCCTCGGGCGTCGGTCTCCAGTTCTCGCCGACGGTGCTGGGAGCCATCGAGCAGGTCTGCGAGCTGTGGCGCAGCGACGTGGGCCGCAGGGACTTCCTGTCCGGTTCGTCGGTCGCGGCGTCCGCGCTGGTGGAGCCGAGCCGCGACTGGCTGATCTCGGCGCCGGACGCCCAGGTGGCGCGGCAGGCGGGCCCGCGGGTGGGGCAGTCGGACGTGGCGGCCGTGCTCGCGATGACCCAGGCGCTGGTGGACCTCGACCACCAGTACGGCAGCGGGCATGTCCGCCCGGTGGTCGTGCACTACCTCAACAGCGTCGTCTCCGGGCTGCTGGCCGGTTCCTACCGGGAGGCCGTCGGCCGCGACTTGTTCGCCGCGGTGGCCCGACTGACCGAGCTGGCCGGGTACATGGCCGTCGACACCGGCCAACCGGGCCTCGCCCAGCGCTACTACATCCAGTCGCTCAGGCTGGCCCAGGCGGCGGGCGACCGCGGGTACGGCGGCTACGTGCTCGCCTCGTCCATGAGCCACCTGGCCGCCCAGCTCGGAAACCCGCGCGAGATCGCGCAGTTGGCGCGCGCGGCGCAGGAAGGGGCACGGGGCCGGGTCACCCCGCGCGCGGAGGCGATGTTCCACGCGGCCGAGGCGCGCGGACACGCGCTGCTGGGCGATGTGCGGGCGGCGCAGTCGGCGTCCGAGCGGGCGGTCACGGCGATGGAGTCGGCGCACGCGGACTCCGGGGACGACCCGGCGTGGATCGCGCACTTCGACGAGGCTTATCTGGCGGACGAGTTGGCGCACTGCCACCGCGACCTCGGGCAGTCCGAGGCGGCGGCGCGGTACGCGCAGCAGTCGCTGGCCGGGCATCCCGAGGGGCGGGTGCGCAGGCGGGCCATCGGTTATGTGCTTCTCGCCACAGCGCAGGTGCAGCAGCGCGAGGTCGAACAGGGCTGCCACACCGGCCTGAAAGCGGTGGAACTGCTGGAATCGCTCCGCTCCAACCGCGGCGCCGAGTACCTGGACGACTTCCAGCAGCGGCTGGAGCCGTACCGGGACGAGCCGGTGGTGCGGGAGTTCGGGGCGCGGCTCGACCTGCAACAGGCCGCGTGAGACGGCAGGCCGCGTAGTACGGCCGCCCGCGACGCGGGTGAACACGGAACGGGACGGAGCGTGAACGCACGGGAAATCGAAGTGTTGGCGTGGGGACGGGGCCATTAACAGCGCCTCACGGGGTGGTTCCGTTACAGCCGGCGCAGGGAGGACGATCGCCCCCTGAGCTGCGTGGCACCCGGCTCGGGGGACCCGGTAGCGTGAGCCGACGATTCCGAAGGTCCCCCAATCGTAGGAGTCCCGGTGACGCAGAGTGGACAGGGCGAGCCCGCGCGCGAAGGCATCGTGCTGCCCTCCGACGGTGGCGAGCCGCTGCTGCCGGGTATGACGGGCGGATCCGCACCTCAGCCGACCCGCCCGCAGCCCTCCGGCCCGGGGCAGCCGTCCGGACCGCAGCCGAGCGGCCCCCAGTCGGCCGCCCCGCCCGGCGGTCAGGCGTGGGGGCAGCCCTGGGGCCCGGAGCAGCAGTCGGCCGCCGCCCCCCAGCCCGACCAGGGCTGGCCCCCGGCCCCGGCGCTGGAGTGGGGGACCACGAACCAGCCCACTCCGTGGACGCCCCAGGTGCAGCACGGCCCCGGTGCGGGCCCGCTGCCCCCGGAGGGTTCCCCGACACCGCCGCACGGCGGCGCGGCCCCGCAGGACCCGGCGGCCGGGGCCTACGGTTCCGGCGCGACCGGCGCGGCGCAGCTGCCGTACGGCTCGGGCGGCGACGCGGCGCCGCTGCCGTACGGAGGTGGCGGCGCTCAGCAGCAGTCGTACGGGGACGGTGGCGCTCAGCAGCAGTCGTACGGGGACGGTGGCGCCCAGCAGCAGTCGTACGGAGGTGGCGGCGCCCAGCAGTCGTACGGCGCTCCGCTTCCCCCGGCCGCCCCCGCGGAGCAGGCCGCCACGCAGTACATGCCGCCGTCCGCGCCGGCGGAGCAGGCCGCCACCCAGTACATACCGCCGGTCGCGCCCGCGGAGCAGGCCGCCACGCAGTACATACCGCCGGTCGCCGCGGGCGGCCCGGGTCCCGGGCCCGCTCCCGCGAGCGAGGGCGCCACGCAGTACATACCGCCGGTGGCTGCGGGCCCGCTGCCGCCCGAGGCGTCGGGGCAGGACACCCGCTTCCTGGGGCGGGCGGAGCAGCCGCAGCCCGCCGCGCCCGGCTCCGACGCCGAGGCCACGCAGTACATCCCCCCGGTGGCCGCGCCGTACGGCGGCGAGCAGGGCGGGGACCGGCAGCCGCCCGCCGAGTTCGACAACCTCTTCCGCAGTGCCGGGGGCGGTCCCGCGGCGGCCCCGCCCACCCAGCAGATGCCGCCCTTCCAGCAGCCGCCGACCGCCTACGCGGGGCAGCCGCAGCCCGCGTACACCCCGCAGGGACCGGGCGGGGGCGGCGGGCGGCGCGGTGCGCAGGACGGCGGCGGGCGCGGTGGGCGCCGCGGCGGTTCCCGGGTGCCGCTCATCGCGGCCGCGGGCGTCGGCATCGTCGTCCTCGGGATCGGCGCGGGCGCGCTGCTCAGCAGCGGCGGCGGCGATGACAAGGGCGACAACAAGAAGACCGTCGCCGCCTCGGCCCCCGCGGACAGCGGATCGCCGTCCGCGGCCGCCGATCCGGCCCAGCCGCAGGCCGCTGCCCTGGACAAGCTGCTCGCCGACAGCGGCGGCAGCCGCGCCTCGGTGATCAAGGCGGTGGCCGACGTGAAGGCGTGCCGCAACCAGGGCGAGGCCGCCGCGGCCCTGCGGGCGGCGGCCAAGCAGCGCACCGATCTGGTCTCCCGCCTGTCGCAGCTGGCCGTGGACCAGCTGCCCGACCACGCCGAGCTGACCACCGCCCTCACCAAGGCGTGGCAGGCGTCGGCGTCGGCCGACAATCACTACGCGGCCTGGGCCGACCAGGCCGCCAAGAAGAACGGCTGCAAGAAGGGCCAGGCCCGCACCACTGGCCAGGCCCAGGAGGCCAACCGGGACAGCGGTACCGCGAGCACCGAGAAGAGCAAGGCGGCCCGGCTGTGGAACGCGATCGCCAAGAAGTACGGCCTGACCGAGCGCCAGGCGACCCAGCTGTGACCCCGGGCGCCGGGCCCGGCCGGTACGCCGGGCGCGGCGCGGCCGGACCTGGCGGGCGGCGCCGGTCCGGCTGGAACTGACTGGAACTGACTGGAACTGACGGGACGGGCCCGGACCGGCGGGCGTCGGTCCGCCAGGGGCCGACCCGGCCGCACCGGACGCCTCCGGGCCGGCCGGCCCGGACTCAGCCGAGGTTCGCGTTCTGGAGCGTGCCGGTGACGTCCGTGAGGCCCCCGCCCCTGGCCGCCACCAGCTGTCCGGCGCGTACGACCTGAAGCGTGACGTCCGCGTTGACCAGCCGGGGCAGACCGACGGCGGCGAGCTTGCCCTGGCCACGGGCGGGCCAACTCAGGGTCGGGGTGAGCCCGCCCGTGGCGATCTTGATGCCGGAGTCCAGGGTGGCCCGCACGCTGTCGGCGCTCACCTCGCCGCCGCCGATCTTCCGCAGGACGGCCCGCAGCACGGTGTAGGCGATCCACGTGGTCTGCACTCCGGCGTCCGCGGGGTCGATGCGGTTGTCGCCGAAGGCTTGCTTGTCGATCACCTCCTTCATCGGCTTCCAGCGCGTGTCGGTGGCCACCGGGTACCAGCCGGTGACGTACGAGCCCTCGTACGGCCCGCTCGCGCCGCCCGACGCGTTGATCACGCTCTGGTCGACGCTGCCGAGCACGGTCGCGGTGCTCACCCGCGGATAGTCGTCGCGGGCCCGCCGGAAGGAGTCCATGAAGGTCGCGGTGGAGCCGCCGAGCGCCGGCACCACACAGCCCTGCGCCAGTGGGTCCGACGTCGCTTCCCTGAGCGCCTGGTCGGCCTGCCGGCCGTACTCGCCGACGTCCTCGGGGGCCAGCTGGTCCTTCGCCTTGTCGTGCTTGCCCGCGCCGAGCCCCGAGTTGAGCAGCGGGGGCAGCTCGTCGCCCGCGATGCTGTCCGGGCGGACCAGGGCGACGGGGCCGCAGGTGCCGGCGAGGGCCTTCCCGAGGCCGGCCAGCAGGCTGGCCTGGCCGCCGTTGACCGGGTAGGACAGGGCGCTGGTGAACTCCTCGGTCGTCACGCCGTAGCCGCCTATGTACGGGATGCCGGCGCTCTCCAGCGGCGCGAAGTACGAGTCGCCGAACTCGCTGTAGGAGCCGACGACCGCCACCACGTTCTCGTCCACCGCGCGGCGGGCGCACTTCGCCGCGCCCACGGCGTCGTTGCCGTCGTTGCAGGTCAGGACCTTCAGCTTGCGGCCGGCGAGACCGCCCTCGGCGTTGATCCAGCGGGCGTACGCCTCGGCCACGGCGGGCATGCCGTCCATGTCGGCGGCGTCGGTGCCCTGCGGTGCCCAGGTCATCACCTTGATCGTGTCGTCCCCGGAACCGCCCGTTCCGGGAATGACCCCGCATCCGGCGGCGAGCGAGGCACAGGCCACGAGCGCAGCCGCGGACAGCACGGAGGCTCGGGCAGGGCGGGTGCGTGGGGGGAGGAACGTATCGCGAGAGCGTCGCCTGCCGGTCATGTTCACGGACGATTCCGTCACACCGCTAACCCGTGCATGACCCACGGTCAACCAGTGGTGACTTGGAGGTGAATTGCGGGGGTCGGTGGGGAGCGCGCTGTGAAGAACGTACGATCGGTGACCGTGCAAGGTTCGGAGAACTCTTCCCGTCGCGGCCGTCGCTCCCCCACCATGGGCGGCATGCCGCAGAATGACATGCCGTGGTGGCGCTGGCGCAGCAATGTGCGTTCCGCGCTGCACATGCTCTCCGACCAGGCGTTCCAACGAGACGTCTGGCTGGTCGGCGTCGACGGGTACGGGGACGTGACCGACGCCGTGTACCGGCTGGTGGAGGACACCTGGCTGGACAACTGGTCCGCCGAGAAGTACGTCGGCACGATCTTCCGGGACTCCCAGGAGGCGGCGCTCGTCGACACCGCCGTCCTGCGGGTGCTGCGGATCATGCACGCGGTGGGCCCGGACGCGCCGGTCGCCGCCTACCTGGAGAACCAGGGCTGGCCGGAGGCGGTGCGGGCGGCCCGGGACGCCCACGTCCGGATGTCGGTGAGCGACGGCGACGACCCCGACGCGCCGCCGCGGAGCCTTGAGGTGCTCCAGATCATGACGCGGTCCGCGTAGCGGACCGTGCTCGGTACGGCGAGGCGGATGTGGGACCCTGTCCCGCATGAACGACCAGCCCACCCGAGCCGCGGCCCTGGCCGACCAGTACGTCCTGACGCTCTCGTGCCCTGACAAGAAGGGCATCGTGCACGCCGTGTCGAGCTATCTGTTCATGACCGGGTGCAACATCGAGGACAGCCAGCAGTTCGGCGACCACGACACGGGTCTGTTCTTCATGCGCGTCCACTTTTCGGCTCAGGCGCCGGTCACCGTGGACAAACTGCGGGCGAGCTTCGCGGCGGTCGGCGACTCCTTCCAGATGGACTGGCAGATCAACCGCGCGGACGCGAAGATGCGCATCGTCCTGATGGTCAGCAAGTTCGGCCACTGCCTCAACGACCTGCTGTTCCGCGCCGGGACCGGTGCGCTGCCGGTGGAGATCGCCGCGGTCGTCTCCAACCACCGGGAGTTCGCCGGGCTGGTGGAGTCGTACCGCATCCCCTTCCACCACCTCCCGGTGACGAAGGACACCAAGACGCAGTCCGAGGAACGGCTGCTGGAGATCGTCCGCGAGCAGCAGGTCGAGCTGGTGGTGCTCGCCCGCTACATGCAGGTCCTCTCGGACGAGCTGTGCAAGCAGCTCAGCGGCCGGATCATCAACATCCACCACTCCTTCCTGCCGAGCTTCAAGGGCGCGAAGCCCTACCACCAGGCGCACGCCCGTGGGGTGAAGCTGATCGGTGCCACGGCGCACTACGTGACCGCCGACCTCGACGAGGGCCCGATCATCGAGCAGGAGGTGGAGCGGGTGCGGCACGACGTCACTCCGGACCAGCTGGTCGCGATCGGACGGGACGTGGAGTGCCAGGCGCTGGCGCGGGCCGTGCAGTGGCACGCGGAGCGCCGGATCCTGCTCAACGGGCGGCGGACGGTGGTGTTCGCCTAGGCCCCGCACCGGCCGAGGGTGCCGGACGGCGTCCGCGGCACCCGGAACCCGGGCCCGCGCCGTCACGCCGTCGGCCCGGCGCCCTCGCCCGCAGGCGCGGCGGGGACGAGGGCGGCGTCCGCCGGGGGACGGCGGGTGAAGGTGCGCCGGTAGGCGGTCGGCGTGGTGTGCAGGACGCGCCGGAAGTGCAGCCGGAGGTTGGCCGCCGAGCCCAGTCCGCAGTCCTGTGCCACCTGGTCGATCGACTGGTCGGTGGCCTCCAGCAGTTCGCGGGCGGCGTTCACCCGGGCGTTGACCAGCCATTGCAGCGGTGTCGTGCCGGTCTCCTCGGTGAAGTGGCGCATGAACGAGCGCTGTGACATACGGGCGTGCCGGGCGAGTTCGCCGATGGAGAGCGGCTCCGCGAGGCGCTCCAGGGCCCAGGCCCGCGTCCCGGCCAGCGAGGTGTCACCGGCGACCGCCACGGGCGCCGGTACGTACTGGGCCTGCCCGCCGTCCCGGTGGGGGGCGGCGACCAGGCCGCGGGCGATCCGGTTGGCGGCGACGGCGCCCAGGTCGCGGCGCACGATGTGCAGGCACAGGTCGATGCCGCAGCACGCCCCGGCCGAGGTGAGCACCTCGCCCTCGTCGACGTAGAGCACGTCGCGGTCCACCGCCACGGCCGGGAAACGCTGCTCCAGGTCGTCGATGTACTGCCAGTGGGTGGTGGCGTGCAGGCCGTCCAGTACGCCGGCGGCGGCCAGCGCGAACGCGCCGGTGCAGATCGACACCACGCGCCGCCCCCGGCCGCGGGCCTCTCGCAGGGTGTCGAGCACCGCCGGGGGCACCGGGCGCAGGGGCGGGTCGACGCCGGGCACGATCACGGTGTCGGCGGTGCGCACTTGGTCCAGCCCGGCATCGACCAGCAGCTTGAAACCGCCGGTGGTCGTGACCTGACCGGACAGGGCGCACATGGTCAGCTCGTAGGGGGTCTCCGGACGCGGGGAGAAAACCTGGGTCGGGATGGCCAGGTCGAGCGGGGTCACCCCGTCCAGCACCACCACGGCCACACGATGAACAGCCATGGCAGCATCCTAATGAAACACAGCATTTTTGCCACTCGTCGGTGCGGCGTGACGGCGCGAGGCTCAAGGCATGACCCGACCCGTGCAGCGGCCCCTGCCCGATACGGCGGCCGATCCGGTGCCCGGCGCGCCCGCACCCATGAACTCCGCACCCATGAACTCCGTACCCATGAACTCCACGCCCATGAACTCCGCGCCCATGAACTCCGCACCCGCGAACCGCCCACCCGCGAACCGCCCACCCGCGACCCCCGCACCCGCGACCCCCGCACTCGCGAACCCCGGTGGTACGGCGCTGCGGAAGCGCGGCACGGCCGGGACCGGCGACGGCCCGAGAACCGCGAGCCTGATGCTGCCGGCCTCGATCGTCGTCTCGTTCCTGGCCGCCTCCAGCGCGCCGACCCCCCTCTACGCGACCTACGCCGGCAGATGGGGCTTCTCGCCGATCACCACCACCGTCGTCTTCGGCGTGTACGCGATCGCCGTACTGCTCGCCCTGCTCGTGCTCGGCCGGCTGTCCGACCACGTCGGCCGCCGGCCGGTGCTGCTGGCCGCGCTCGCGGTGCAGGCGGTCGCGCTGGCCGTGCTCATCACCGCGGGCGGGGTCGGTGCACTGGTGGCCGGCCGGGTGTTGCAGGGCGTCGCCACCGGTGGGGCGCTCGGCGCGCTCGGCGCGGCGATGGTCGACGCGGACCGCAGACGCGGCACGATGGCCAACGCGGCGGCGCCGGGATTCGGCACCGGCACCGGAGCGCTGCTGTCCGGGCTGCTGGTCCAGTACGCGCCGGCGCCCACCCGCCTGGTCTACCTCGTGCTCGTCGGCGTCTTCGTCGTGCAGGGCGTCGGAGTGTTCCTGATGCCGGAGACCGTGACCCGCAAGCCCGGGGCGCGCGCCGCGCTCGTACCCGAGTTCACGGTGCCCGCCGGGCTGCGCGGCCCGGTGGTCGCGGCGGCACCGATCCTGTTCGCCGTGTGGGCGCTCGCGGGTTTCTACGGGTCGCTCGGTCCGGCGCTGGTGAGGCAGTTGTCCGGCTCCTCCTCGGTGGTGCTGGGCGGCTTCGGATTCTTCCTGCTCGCCGTGGTCGGATCGGTGACGACCGGCGTGCTCGGCCGGGTGGCACCCCGCACCGTGATGCGGGTCGGCATCGTCATGCTCGTGCTGGCCGCGGGAGGCACGGTGGCCGCGGTCGGACAGTCCTCGACCGTCGGCTTCTTCGGCTGCACCGTCGTCGCGGGCATCGGCTTCGGGGCCGGGTTCCAGGGCGGTATGCGCACCGTGGTGCCGCTCGCCGCCCCGCACGAACGGGCCGGCGTGCTGTCGGTCCTCTACGTCGTCTGCTACCTGGGCATGGGCGCGCCCTCCGTCGCCGCCGGGTTCCTGGTCGTGCACGGCGGCGGACTCCTCGGCACGGCCCGCGACTACGAGTTCTTCGTCATCGTCCTCGCCCTCGCGGCCCTGCTGGGACTGCTGTCCACGAACCGGTCGGGCGGGCCCCGTGCGCAGGGGGCGGGAGCGCGGGGAACCACGCGGGCAGCAACGCATACGGACCCGGACCCGGACCCGCAGCCGACCACGGACCCCGGCGAGCGCCCGTCCTGAACTCCCGTCCCGCCGCGTCGTGAACCCGTCCCGGCCCGCCATGTCGTGAACCCGTCCCGGTCCTCGGCCCCCGCCGTGAACCCGTCGGGGCCCCGCCACGGTCCCGACCCGCCCCGCCGGGTCCTCGGCCCCCGCCGGGAATCCGACGGGGCCCCGCCACGGCCCCGACCCGCCCCCGTCGTGGGCTACATCCGGCTCAACCCCGCCGCGGCGAACAGGACGTCCCTGATCGCCTCCCGGTCCCCGAGCTGTCCCGCCGCGGCCTCCTGCGGCGGGACGTGGCCCGCGGCCAGGCGGCAGAACTCCACGCCGTCCAGGGCGAGCCGGGCCACCTCCAGTTCGGCGGAGCCCACCGCGCCGGGGGAGTCGAGTGGGATCAGCCACTCGCCGCCGCCGTCGCCCTCGATCTCCAGCCGGAGGGTGCGGCCCGGCTCGCCGGCCGCGACCAGGTGCGGGGTGTCGCCCTTCGCGGCCAGTCCCGCCTGGCGGCGGGCCGCCAGCGCCTCCGGCAGCATCCGGGCGGCGAGGTCGATCATGCGGTGCAGATGGCGCGGCGCGGGCGGGTCGTACGGGTAGTCCACCGCTTCCGCGATGTCCTCCGCGTGCACCCAGCACTCGAACGCCCGGTCCAGCATCGCGTCGTGCAGCGGCAGCGTGAAGTCGCCGTACGGGACGGGCAGCTTGCCGGCGCCGCCGCCGGTGAAGGACACCGTCCGCACCAGGTTGTGACTCTGCTCACGCCACGGTGCCCGCACCGACCGGGTCAGCGGGAAGTGCGAGGCCCGCCAGTACGCCTCGGTGCGCGGGGCCGGGCCCGCCATGCCCTCCTCGGCCAGCGGGTCCGCCAGGCCGAGCGCCACCGCGACCAGCCCGTCCACCGACAGCAGATGCGCGATCGCCCCGGCGACGGTGGTACGGCGGCTCGTGGCCGCGTCGCTCTCGAACCAGCGCAGCCGCACCGGTGCGTGCCACTCGGCGTCCCCGATGTCCTGGAGCAGCGCGTCGAGCCGGGCGGTCTCCGCGTCGTACGGCGTCGCCCACTCGGGCAGCGGGACGCGCGGCGGGCGCCGGTCGAGGCAGTGCGCGAGGACGCGGGTGCGCAGCGCCGGGTCCAGGTCGAGGTTCTCGGGCTGGTGCAGCAGGCCGACCGCCTCGCGCAGCCGCCGTGCCTCGTCCGCGCAGGAGCCGCACTCGCCGAGGTGCAGTTCCACCGCGGCCGTCTCGGCGGCCGAACAGGCGGCCAGCGCCCAGGCCCCGAGCAGTGACCTCAGCACGCCGTGCGGCAGCTCCGGCGGGACGGGCGCCACGTCGTCCAGGTCCGGCAGCGGCCGTCCGGTGTCCTCGACGGAGGCCCGGGGCAGCGGGATGCGCGGCGGCGGGCCGTCCAGTGGTTCCGGTCCGGTTCCCGCGCCGCGCGGCGGGTCGTCCCGGCCGTTCGGCCCCGGCGGCAGGTCACCGGCACCGTCGCCGGTGCCCGTCCGGCCCGGTCCCTCGTACCCGCCCTGTGCATCGAACCGCTCCGCTCCGCTCACACCGAACCCCCGTACCCCGGGGGTGTCCCGGCGTCGTGCGCGGTGGACAGCAGTTGCAGGCCCAGGCGGAGCCGGCGGCGGGCCTCGTCCTCGGTGACGCCGAGGTCGGCGGCGGTCTGCCGGTAGTCGCGGCGCTGGAAGTAGGCCAGGTCCAGGGCGGCGCGCAGCGGCGCGGGCATCGACTGGACGATGTAGTCGGCACGGGCGGCGACCGAGGCGTGCCGCACCTTGCCTTCCAGTTCCTCGGCTTCCCGGGCTTCCAGGGCTTCCAGGGCTTCCCGGGCTTCCCCGGCTTCGTCGGCTTCGTCGGTGTGCGCGCCGGCCCCGTCGTCGGCGAGCGCGGCGGACCCGGTGGCGCGCAGCCGCCGTACGGCGAGCCGGTGGGTCAGCGCGGCCATCCAGGAGCGCAGCGCGCCCTGCCGGGGATCGTAGGAGTCCGGGTGTTCCCAGACGTGGACGAAGACCTCGCGGGTGACGCCGTCGGCCGCCGCGTCGTCGGCGAGCACGCGGTGGGCGAGGGCGTGCACGAGGGAGGCGTACCGGTCGTACAGCTCGCCGAGGGCCGCCGCTTCGCCGCGCGCGAGCCGCTGCTGCATCTTGCGGTCCCAGCGGGGCGGTACGCCCTTCGTCGCCATGCGGCCCCCTCCCCCTGCCCAGCGTGCGTCCACCGTCTTCTCGAATGTAGTCGGCGGCTCCGACCGGGCACGCTCCTTTGCGTATTGCCTGCCTCAGGCGGACCGCAGGTGGTAATGGACCGTCGCGTACCCGTTCCACAATCGATCGAACAGGATCGAAGGCGACTAAAACAAGCCTGTTCTGTCCGTTTTCTGTTTCTGTTGCCGTGTTTCAGGGAACGGCCGCTGGGCAGCCGCGCTGCAAGGAAGCGGCGTAAAACCCTCCGTTTCTCGACGGTTCCGGGACGATCCGGCGAGCGAAAGGCGTGGTGGTGGCGTTCAACGTGACCGAGGACGAGCGCGGTGGCTGGGCCGTGCTCCAGGTGTCGGGCGAACTGGATCTGGTGACCTCGCCGGTGCTGCGCCAGCGGGTGCACGACGCGGTGGCCGAAGGCCGGCGGCAACTCGTGGTGGACCTCTCCGAGGTCTTCTTCTGCGACTCCAGCGGTGTCGGCGTACTGATAGGCACCCGGCGCCTGCTGCGTTCCTGCCGCGGGCGGCTCCGGCTGATCCTGCCCGCCCGCGGGGCCGACGACGGCTCGCACGTCAACCGGGTCCTCGGCGCGCTCGGCGTGCGCCGGCTCTTCGACATCCATCCCGACGTCGCCTCGGCGACCGAGGACGAGGCCGGTCCCCTCTCGGCATGACACTGTTGTTGCGGAATTCCCCCGGTCTTGGCACAAAAGTCGCTTTCCCGCTCCGTGACCGGCCGGGTCGTCGTACGCTCCGTGCGAGAGCTACCCGACGTGATGTGAGGCGGCCCTAACAGACATGGTCAGTACCGAGTACGAGCGCAGGATCGCCGCCCGGTTCGCCACCTTCGACCAGGACGGCAACGGCTGGATCGACCGGGAGGACTTCAACGTCGCGGCCAAGGCACTGCTCGCCGAGTTCGCCACGCCGGCCCGCTCCGCCAAGGGCCAGGCGCTGTACGCGGGCGCCGAGGCGTTCTGGCAGGGCATGGCCGGGATAGCGGACCGGGACGGCGACCAGCGCATCACCCGCCAGGAGTTCGTCTCCGGCGCGGTCAAGCGACTGCGCGACAACCCGGACCGGTTCGCCGAGATCGCCCGCCCCTTCCTGCACGCCGCCCTCGCCCTCGCGGCCCCCGTCGGCGACGGATCGGCCGCGGTCGCCGACATCGTGCGCGTCCTGCTGGCCCTCGGCGTCCGGGAGGACATCGCCGGACAGGTGGCGGCGACGCTCGACACCGACGGCGACGGCAGGCTGGGGGAGGCGGAGATCGTTCCGGCGGTCGCGCGGTACTTCACGGTGCCGGAGTAGGGCGAAGGGGCGGGATCAAAGAAGGGCCAGACGCGACGTGTTCGGGCTTGGCCCTCCGGCACGTCTGAGGCATCCCTGCGAAGGGCTTGCGCTGTCCCTTCCCGTCGTACGCTGGTTGGGAAGGGTGGTGACGCATGTCGGATGAACTCGCGGACAATCTAAGGCGATACCGGCGCGCGGAGGGGCTCAGCCAAGAGCAACTTGCTCATCGCGCCGACCTTTCGGTCGGACCCGTTCGAAGGATCGAGCAGGGCGACGACGGGGTCCGCATGGAGACCCCTTCACGCCATCGCGCGAGCCCTCGGGGTGAAGACCTCGGATCTGATGGCGGCGGGTCCGCCCGAGCCGGTGAGGCATGACGATCCGAACAGCCTCAACCTGCGTGAGCTGAGGATCGCTCTTACGCCGGCCATCGGGCTTGTCCCCGTGGTCGCCGCGGTCGGCGAGGAGCCGGATCTGCGTCGGCTGCGGCGGATGACGCGCGACAACAGCGTCTTGTACTTCGAGGACAGCTACAAGAGCATCGCCGCGGACCTGCCGGCCTTGATTCGTGCCGCGAACGATGCGGTCGCCTACTACGACTCCGGAGAGGAACACGCCCAGGCCCTCGTCGCCCGCTCGCAGGCCCTCCAAGTGGCCGGTCGGTACCTGACGCAGATCAGGCAGTACGATCTCGCGCACGGTGCCATCCGGGAGGCCATCGCGGACGCCAAGGCCGCCGGCGATCAGCTTGTAGCGGCTTCGAGTGTCGGGGCGATGTGCTTCGTCCTCATCCGGACCGACCGGTTCGACGAGGCGGAGGAGGCTTGCACGCCTCGACGAGATCGCTCCCGAGTGGTTCCGACACCAGGCGTCCGCCGCCGTCACCTTCGAGGAGATCACCAAGAAGCGTCGAACCCTCACGACGGAGATGCGTGAGGTTGGCGCTCACCTGGCCGTATTCGCCTAACTGCACTGTGCCGATGCACTTCTGATGGTCCGTCAATCGAAGTGAGGCGGCATGTGCTGGGCATCCATCATCACGGTCCGTAGTTTCGTCGTCATGGACAGTCACGAACGGAGTGTGCCGGGCGTCAGCGACCTGGCCAGAGACGCCGGCAGGAACACGGTCGGCGAGATCATGGGCAGGGTCGGTGGCCTCGTCCAGATGCGCCCGCTGGGCGGCGGTCGGGAGTGGGACGCACAGCCCGGCGACGTCAGACCGCTGACGCCCGCGGAGGCGCTGGGAGCACGCAATCAGGCCCGCAATCGACTGACGGTCACGGCCGCGTTCGTGAAGTCCGGCTCATGAGCGGGCCGCACACCGTCATCGCCTTCAGGCAGTGGACCTTGCAGCCCGACAGGGAGCCGGACGCGCCCGAGGTGACGCACAGGATGAAGTGCTCCGTGTGCGGCGACGCCTCGGCCCCTGACGGTGGGTGGGAGTCGCCCCAGACGTGGGCGCTCGACCACTCAGGACGGAACCCGACCCACCTCAGCTACGAGGAGATCATCTCCAGGCCGTGGCGCACCTGGATGCAGCCGTGATCACGCGACTGATCCGGCGGTACGGCGGCTTCCTGCTCATCTTCATGACGGCCGGGTCGATCGGCCTTCTGCTCGCCGATGTAGCGGCGATGCGGCCATGTGACCGGTCCCGTTCGAGCTTCGTTCCCCCGTGGCGCTTGGGCGGGACCGCCCAACCCCCACCCCTGAACCGAGGTGGGCCGGCAAGTGAACTGCACCATCCCTACGGAATCGAGGAGTGTCAGACGGACGACGCGCGTCCCTGGATCGTCGCCGGAGGAGAGGACGACAGCGATTCGGGCAACAAACACGGTGGTGGCGGCAGCGAGGGCGACGACTCGGGCCACGCGGACACGAACGGTGGCTTCGGCAAGTGACCGAGCATGACGTGCGGGAGGTCGGCCGCGAAGGGTTGACCTCCCGGCTCAAGGAGGCAGGCGCGCTGACGCCGGACTGGCTGCCGGCCTGCGCGGCCGTCCCGCGCGAGCTGTTCGTACCGGATCTGATGTGGCCGGGCCAGGCCACAGGCACCGGCCAGGGCGACGCCATCGACCCACTCGACTCCACCCCGCCCCGGCCCCGCTCACCGCCCCCCGTCGGCGAAGCGCTCCCGCAACCGGTACTTGAGCACCTTCCGCAGCGTCGCCCCCCGTGGCAGGGCGTCCACCACCTCCAGTTGTTCCGGCAGCTTGTGCACCGACAGGCCCGCCGCGCGCAGGTACTCCGTCACCGCCTCCAGGGTCAACTCCCCGTCCCCCGAGGGCGGTACGGCGGGTTCGACCACCGCGCACACCCGCTCCCCGCGCTCCGCGTCCGGCAGCCCGATCACCGCCACGTCCCCGACGCCCGGGTACCGGTGCAGCAGGTCCTCGATCTCCTTCGCGGAGATGTTCTCGCCCTTGCGGATGATCACGTCCTTGCGCCGGCCGGTGAGCACCAGATGCCCGCCGCCGGTCAGGTGCCCGAGGTCGCCGGTGCGCAGGAACCCGTCCTCGTCGAAGCTCTCCGCGGTCTGCGCCGGATCCAGATAGCCGCGGCAGACGGCCTCTCCGCGCAGCCGCACCTCGCCGTCGACGATGCGTACCTCCATCCCCCCGGGCGGCCGTCCCTCCGTCGTCGCCAGGTTCTCGGCGGTGTCCTCCGGGTCGCCCATGGTGATCATCGGCACCTCGGTCATCCCGTAGCCGTGGGCGAGTTGCACGCCCATCTCGCGGACCACGGCGTGGTACACCTCGGGCGGCTTCGGCGCCCCGCCGCCGGCCAGCAGCCGCAGTGTCGGGATGATCCTCTCGCCCGGCTGTTTGCGCTGCTCGGCGAGGAACATCGAGTAGAAGGCGGTCGAGCCGCCCGCCACCGTGACCCCGTGCCTGCGGTAGTCCGGCAGCGCCGCCGGCAGCGCGAAGTGCTCGAACAGCACCGCCGGGATGCCGTACAGGAGCAGCATCACCGTGTAGTCGGGGCCGCCGATGTGCGCGTAGGGGAAGGCCACCGAGCCCACGTCGCCGGGGGCGAGGCGCAGCGCGTGGGCGAGGCAGGCGCCGCCCGCGATCAGCGAGCGGTCCGTGTGCAGGACGCCCTTCGGGGCGGAGGTGGTGCCCGAGGTCCAGTAGATCCAGCGCACCGAGGTGCCCTCGGCGGGCGGCGGCGGCAGCCGCGCGGGATCGCCCTCGGGCAGTGCGTCGTACGCCTCGAAGACCCCTTTCGCGCCCAGCCGCCGTGCCATCCCCGTGTGGTCGAACCCGCGCCAGGTGCCCGGTACGGCGAAGAACTCCGCCTCGGCCGCCCGGAGCGCGAAGCCGACCTCCCGGTCCCGGTAGAAGGGGATGACCGGCGACTGCACCGCGCCGAGCCGGGCCAGCGCGAAGGACAGCAGGACGGTCTCGACGCGGGTGGGCAGCTGCCAGGCGACCACCGTGCCGGGCCGGACGCCCCTCGCGTACAGGCCCGCCGCCACCCGCTCGGCGCCCGCGCGCAGCTCGCCGAAGGTCAGCGTCCGGTCGCCCTGGAGGAACACCGGGCGGTCGGGGGTGAGCGCGGCACGGCTCGCGACCAGGTCCCAGAGCGTGCGCGACGTGCCCAGGCGGTGTGCGGTGGTGTCGGTTCCGGCGTCCGTTCCCGTGTGCATCCCGGCCCCCTCTGAACTGACGATGCGTCAGATAGTGCGGAGAGCGTAGAGCCGTGCGCCTTGTCGGTCCAGGGGTGCGGGACTAGCCTGCTGGGCGGAGAAGATCTGACGGACCATCAGATGCGCTATCGGATGGGACTGCCGTCATCATCACGTCAGACGGAGGGGACCATGCCCGAACTGCCCCGCATCATCAGCGTCGACGACCACGTGATCGAGCCCGCCCACCTCTTCGAGGCCTGGCTGCCGGCGACGTACCGGGACCGCGGTCCCAAGCCGCTGACCGCCGGGATCGGCGAGCTGGCCTACGTCGGCGGCAAGTACCGGATCACCATGGACCCGGACGGGCCGCCCACCGACTGGTGGATCTACGAGGACCTGAAGTTCCCCTACAAGCGCAACATCGCCGCCGTCGGCTTCGACCGCGACGAGATGACCCTGGAGGGCATCACCCGGGAGCAGATGCGGCCCGGCTGCTGGGACCCCGCCGAGCGGCTGCGGGACATGGACCTCAACCACGTCGAGGCCAGCCTCTGCTTCCCGACCTTCCCGCGTTTTTGCGGCCAGACCTTCGCCGAGGCCCACGACAAGGAGGTCGCGCTCGCCTGCGTGCGCGCCTACAACGACTGGATGGTCGAGGAGTGGTGCGGCGGCAGCGGCGGCCGGCTCATCCCGCTCTGCCTGATCCCGCTGTGGGACGTGGACCTCGCGGTCGCGGAGATCCGGCGCAACGCCGAGCGCGGGGTGCGGGCGGTGACCTTCTCCGAGATCCCCACCCACCTCGGACTGCCCTCCATCCACTCCGGCCACTGGGACCCGTTCTTCGCGGCCTGCCAGGACACCGGCACGGTCGTCAACATGCACATCGGCTCGTCCTCGCAGATGCCGGCCGCCTCCCCGGACGCGCCCCCCGCCGTCCAGGCGTCGCTCAGCTTCAACAACGCGATGGCCTCGATGATGGACTTCCTGTTCAGTGGCGTCCTGGTCAAGTTCCCGCGGCTCAAACTCGCCTACTCCGAGGGCCAGATGGGCTGGGTCCCGTACGCCCTGGAACGCGCCGACGACGTCTGGGCGGAGCACCGCGCCTGGGGCGGGGTCCGCGACCTGGTCCCGGAGCCGCCGTCGACGTACTACTACCGGCAGATCTTCTGCTGCTTCTTCCGCGACAAGCACGGCATCGCGTCCATCGACTCCGTGGGCCGCGACAACGCCACCTTCGAGACCGACTACCCGCACGTCGACTCGACCTTCCCGCACACCAAGGAGGTCGCCCTCGACCACGTCAAGGGCCTCGACGACGAGACCGTCTACAAGCTGATGCGGGGCAACGCGATCCGCATGCTCGGCCTCGATCTCGACCGGGACCGCTAGTGGACCTGTCGTACACACCGCAGGAGGAGGACTTCCGGGCGCGGCTGCGCAAGTGGCTGGCCGAGGCGCTGCCCACGCTGCCGGCCAGGCCCTCCCCGACGGACTGGCCCGCCCGCCGCGCCTACGACCTCGGCTGGCAGCGGATGCTCCACGACGCCGGCTACGCGGACGTGCACTGGGACGCGCCCCCGACACTGCGGATGATCTTCCTGGAGGAGACGGAGCGGGCGGGCGCACCCTACGTGGGCGCGAACTTCGTCGGGCTGCTGCACGCGGGCCCGACGATCGCCGCCGAGGGCACCGCGGCGCAGCGGGAGCGCTGGCTGCCGCCGATCCTGCGCGGCGACGAGGTGTGGTGCCAGGGCTTCAGCGAACCGGACGCCGGATCCGACCTCGCCGCGCTGCGCACGCGCGCGTGGCGGGACGGCGACGACTACGTGGTGAGCGGAGCCAAGATCTGGACCTCGCACGCCGAGGTCGCCGACTGGTGCGAACTGCTGGTCCGCACCGACCCCGACGCGCCCCGGCACCGGGGCATCACCTGGCTGGCGATGCCCATGGACGCCCCGGGCATCACCGTACGGCCGTTGCGCACGCTCGCCGGGTCGGCGGAGTTCGCGCAGGTCTTCCTGGACGAGGTGCGGGTGCCGGTGGCCAACCGGGTCGGCGCGGAGAACGACGGCTGGCGGGTGACCATGGTGACGCTGTCCTTCGAGCGCGGCACCGCCTTCGTCGGCGAGGTCGTCGCCTGCCGCCGGGTGCTGGGCGACCTCGCCCGCGCGGCCCGCGCGAGCGGTCGCTGGGACGACGCGGGGGTGCGCCGCAGGCTCGGCGCGCTCAACGCGGAGTTCCGGGCGCTGTGGCGGCTGACGCAGTGGAACGTGAGCGAGGCCGAACAGGGCGGCGGGGTGCCCGGGACCGGTGGTTCGGTCTTCAAGCTGAGGTACTCGCACGCCCGTCTGGAGCTGTACGACACGGCGGCCGACGTGCTCGGCGCGGACTGCCTCGACCTCGACCGGCCGTGGGTGCTCGACCGGCTGTCCTCACTGTCGTACACCATCGCCGCCGGCACCTCGCAGATCCAGCGGAACATCGTGGCCGAGCGGATCCTCGGCCTGCCGAAGGGGCGGTGAGCGTCCGGATGCGTTTCCAACTCACCGAGGAACAGCGGGCGTTGCGGGACGGGGTACGGCAGTTGCTGGCCCGGCACTGGGACGCGCGACGGGCGCCCGCCGCCCTCGATCCGCCGACCGCCCTCGATCCGCAGGCCACACCCGATCCGCCGGTCACCCTCGATCCGCCCGCCGCTGCCGATGCGCCCGTCGACCCGCCCGAGCTGGACCGGGCGCTGTGGCGGGAGCTGGGCGCCGCCGGCTTCTTCGCGCTGCGGCTGCCCGAGGCGGACGGCGGGGCGGGCGCCGGGCTCGCGGAGGCGGTACTCGCCTTCGAGGAGGCCGGCCGGGCGCTGCTGCCCGGCCCGCTGGTCGCCACGCACCTCGCGGCCGGCGCCGTGCCCGGCGCGGCCACCGGGGAGACCGTGGTGACGGCCGTGGACGGCCCGCTGGTGGAGTGGCTGGCAGCGGCCGACGTGGTACGCGGGGACGCGTCCGGCGCGGTACCGGTCCGGTCGGTGGACCCGCTGACACCACTGCACCGGGTGCCGGGCTCGCCACCGACGGCCCCGGCCCCGCCGATCCCGGCCCTGCCGATCCCGTCCCCACCGATCCCGTCCCCACCGATCCCGTCCGCACCGATCCCGTCCGCACCGATCCCGTCCGCACCGATCCCGTCCGCACCGATCCCGACCCCGCCGGACCCCACGGCGGTGCTGCTCACCGCGGCCGAGCAACTCGGTACGGCGACCCGTGTGTGCGAACTCGCCGTGCAACACGCCCGGACGCGGGAGCAGTTCGGACAGCCCATCGGGGCCTTCCAGGCGGTCAAACACCTGTGCGCGGACATGCTGGTGCGGGCCGAGACGGCGCGCGCGGCGGTGTACGCGGCGGCCGTCACCGGCGACCCGGTGGACATCGCGGCGGCCCGGCTGCTCGCCGACGAGGCGGCCGTCCGCGGTGCCCGCGACTGCCTCCAGGTACACGGCGGCATGGGCTTCACCTGGGAGTCCGAGGTACATCTGCACCTGAAACGGGCGTGGCTGCGAGCACGGCGTCGCGGCGGCGGCACGGAAAGTGAGGAACTGCTCGCCGCCGATCTGACCGCCTGAGCCGTCCGGAACCCCGCTGGACCGCCCGATTGCCGTGACGCGTGCTGCGGATGTTGCAGAGCGTGGCAATGTCGTGTCACGGAGCGTTGATATCGGGTTGTTCCCTATGCGTGACTCGTCACGGCCTGGAGTCAGTCGTCCGCTCCGGTACCTTGTGTGGGATGCGAATGGTTCCGAGTACGAGCCATGCCGGTGATGCCCAGGGGGCGGCTCCGTATGCGGCGGTATGTGCCGCTGCTCGCGGGGCGACCAGGGCTTTTTCCCCTGCCGGTGCGACCCTCCGCGGCGAGCGTCGCACAGTATGCCGCACGCGTACTCCTTCGCGCTGGAATATGCCCGAAGCGCTTGTAGGGGTGACTGTACGTCAACCATGCTGTCTCGCAGGGGAGTCACATTCCGTGACCCCTGCTGTGGTCGTTGTCCTGGCCATGCAGAAAATGGCTACGATCGTGGCCTTCGTCGTGATGCTCGTCACGGCCCTCGCCGTGGCGCTCGCCCGGCGTCGGGTCATGTGTCCGCCGGTTCGGATGGTGTGAGCGGTGCAGGTGCAGGTGCTTCAAGTGCAGCTGGAGATCCGGCCCGACCCCGCGGAGGTGGGGCGGGCCCGGCGATGGGCCCGTTCGCGGCTCGCCGGGTCCGGGATAGCGGCCGACGAGCCGCTGGCCGAGACGCTGATCCTGCTCGTCTCCGAGCTGGTGACCAACGCCGTGGTGCACACCGGCTGCCCGGCCGTCGTCAGGCTCTCGCTGCCCGGTGCGGCGGCGGAATGGGCGCCGGTGCGCCTGGAGGTCGCCGACACCAGCGCCCGTGCCCCGGTGCCGCGGTGCGCGGACGGCGACGCGACCGGCGGCCGGGGCCTCGCGCTCGTCGACGGCCTCGCCGACCGCTGGGGCTGGAGCCAGGAGGGCGCGGGCAAGCGCATCTGGTGCGAACTCGACCGGTGCGACCGGCCCCGGGGGAGCGCGGCGGTGGCGTACGGAGGCGGGATGTCCGCCTACGAGGGGCTGGCCTTCGAGGCGGTGTAGTCCGGCCGTACGGCTGTGCGCCGGGCCGTGCATCCATGCGCACCCGGTGAGAAGAGGGCATAAGTAATAAATTTCTGAACAGGTGTTGACGCATCGTCACGGTCTGATCACGCTTGTGGTCTGCGATTCGCCGCGAGGGGACGGCAAGGGCTCGGTGACGGAAGCCCTCGTCGAGTGTGGGTCGGGCCGGAGCCCCGGGAGACGCCTCAGAGGACGGCCACCGGGGCGACCGGCGTACCCGTGGCTCCGGCGAACGGTTCGGGCATCGCCGACAGCAGGAACGCGTACCGGCCCACTTCTCCACAGGCTGTGGACAACTCTTCGAGATTCCAGTTCTGGCCCTGGAGCATGCCCATCTCCACCAGGTCCAGGGCGTGCACGGGCAGCCACAGCCCGTCGATCTCGGGCGGGAAGATCTCGAACGTGAGGGTGTCGTTCGCCACGGCCGCGACATCGCGCGCGTGGAACCACTCCGGGGTGCGCACCGACAGTCCCGGCGACGGATGGGCGTAACCGTGCTTGTCGCCCGCGAGGTACGCCTGCATCTGCCCCGTCCGCACCAGTACGACGTCGCCGGCCCGCACCCGGGTGCCGGCCAGTTCCTCGGCCGCGTCCAGGTCCTCCGGTGTGACCGCGTGATCGCCCGCCAGTCGCTCCACGCCACGCGCGCGTGCCACGTCCAGCAGCACCCCGCGGGAGACGAGGTGCGGGATCTTGTCGATCCCGCCGAACTCCGCGCCGCCGTGCGCGGTCACCGTGTGGGCGGGCCGTCCGTTGTAGAGCTTCCCGGAGTGCGAGACGTGGGTCAGCGCGTCCCAGTGCGTGCCGGCCTGGAGGCCCATCGTCACGGCGTCGTCGCTGCAAGCGATCGTCCCGGGCCCGAAGATCTCCTGGTTGATCTGCACCATCGCGTGCAGCGGGTTGACCCGCCCGGGGATCATTCCGGTCTGCACCCCGTCGGCCCGCAGCGGCAGCGCGAGCGGGACGCGGCGCCCGGAGCGGACGGTGGCCGCGGCGTCCCGGACCACCTCGTCGGTGATCAGGTTCAGGGTGCCGATCTCGTCGTGCTGCCCCCAGCGGCCCCAGTTGTTCACCCGCTTCGCGATGGCGTGGAACTCGTCGGGCAGGGACATCGTGGCCTCCCGGGGGTTGTCTCAGGCTGTCTGCCGCGCCATAAAATCTAACGGTCCGTCAGAAACCACGGGAAGGGGCCGGGCGTGGGGAACTTCTTGGCAGGCAAGGCCGTCGCGGTGACGGGCGCCGGACGCGGCATCGGCCGCGCGGTCGCGCTCGCGGCGGCGGCTGAGGGAGCGCGGGTCGTTGTCAACGACTACGGCGTGGCGACCGACGGCACCGAGCCGACCAGCGCGGTCGCCGACGCCGTCGTCAAGGAGATCGAGGCGGCGGGCGGCACGGCGGTGGCGGTGGCCGACGACATCTCCACGATGGCCGGCGGCCGGCGGGTCGTCGAGACGGCCCTGTCGGAGTTCGGGCGGCTCGACGGGGTGGTCTGCGTCGCCGGGATCCTGCGCGAGCGGATGCTGTTCAACATGTCCGAGGAGGAATGGGACCCGGTCCTCGCGACCCACCTCAAGGGCACCTTCACCGTGTTCCGCGCCGCCGGCGCGGTCATGCGCAAGCAGCGGTCGGGCACGCTGATCGGCTTCACCAGCGGCAACCACCAGGGCTCGGTGTCCCAGGCCAACTACAGCGCCGCGAAGGGCGGGATCATCTCCCTGGTGCGCAGCGCGGCGCTCGGCCTGCACAAGTACGGGGTGACCGCCAACGCGGTGGCCCCGGTGGCCCGGACCCGCATGTCGGCCGGCGTCCCGACGGAACTGAAGGAGATCGGCGACCCCGAGGACGTCGCCGCGCTCGTCGTCTACCTGCTGTCCGACCGGGCCCGCGAGCACGCCATCACCGGCCAGGTGTACACGATCGCCGGACCCAAGATCGCCGTCTGGGCCCAACCGCGCGAACTGCGCGCCGGTTACGCCGAGGGCTCCTGGACCCCGGAACGGATCGCGGACTTCCTCCCCGGCACGGTGGGCGTCGACCCCATGCCGCTGCTGGAACAACTCACAGCAATGGAACAAGCGGCCCGAGCAGGAACCCGCCCGAACACATGACCCCCACGACGGCGCCGCACCCGTTGGACGGGGGGCAAGCGCCCCCCGTTTGGGGGGCGCGGGGCGGTATCGACATGCGGCTCCGCCGCGCGGGCGCGAGCAACCACGACGCCGCCGCAGCCGCTGGAGGGGGGCAGCGCCCCCTGTTTGGGGGCGCGGGGAACTGCGCGAGCAACCACGACGCCGCCGCAGCCGCTGGAGGGGGGCAGCGCCCTGCTTGGGGGCGCGGGCGCGAGCAACCAGGACGCCGCCGCAGTCGCTCGACGGGGGGCAGCGCCCTGTTTGGGGGCGCGGGGAACTGCGCGAGCAACCACGACGCCGCCGCAGCCGCTGGACGGGGGCAGCGCCCTGCTTGGGGGCGCGGGCGCGAGCAACCAGGACGCCGCCGCAGTCGCTCGACGGGGGGCAGCGCCCCGTTTGGGGGCGCGGGGCGGTATCGACATGCGGCTCCGCCGCGCGGGCGCGAGCAACCACGACGCCGCCGCACCCGACCACGTAGCACCACCCCCACCCACCACCCCCCCAAACCTCCGGAGGACCGCGTGGAGTTCGGGTTCAACGCCGAAGACAAGACATTCCGCACCGAGGCCCGCGACTGGCTCACCGCGCACGTCAACACCGCCCAGGACCGCCGCTCCTGGGAACGCACGCTCGGCAAGGCGGGCTGGATAGGACTGGGCTGGCCGGAGCCGGGCTACGGCAACCGCACCGCCGGTCTCACCCAGCAGGTCGCCTGGGCGGAGGAGTACGCCCGCTCGGGCGCGCCCCCGCGTTCCGGGCACATCGGCGAGAACCTGTTCGCCCCCACCCTGATCGCCCACGGCAGTGACGAGCAGAAGGCCCGTTTCCTGCCGCCCGTCGCGGCCGGCGAGGAACTGTGGTGCCAGGGCTACAGCGAACCCGGCGCCGGTTCCGACCTGGCCGGTCTGCGCACCACCGCCGTACGCGGGCCGGACGGCTACCGCATCACCGGCCAGAAGATCTGGACCTCCCTGGCCCACGAGGCCGACTGGTGCTTCGTACTGGCCCGTACCGACCCGGACTCCCGCCGCCACCACGGGCTCAGCTTCCTGCTGGTCCCCATGGACCAGCCGGGCCGGATCGAGGTCCGCCCGATCCGGCAGCTGACCGGCACGAGCGAGTTCAACGAGGTCTTCTTCGACGGGGCGCACGCGCGCGTGGAACACGTCGTCGGCGGCGAGGGCGCGGGCTGGCGGGTGGCGATGAGCCTGCTCGGCTTCGAACGCGGGGTGTCGACGCTCGCCCAGCAGATCGGCTTCGCGAAGGAACTGGAGCAGGTCGTGCGCGCGGCGCTGGAGAACGGCGCGGCGGCCGACCCGGTCGTCCGCAACCTGATCGTCCGGCAGTGGGCCGAGCTGCGCACCATGCGCTGGAACGCCCTGCGCACCCTGGGCGGTTCGGGCGATCCGGGCGCGCCCAGCGTGGCCAAACTGCTGTGGGCGGGCTGGCACCAGCGGCTGGGCGAACTGGCCGTACGGGTGCGGGGCGCGGCGGCCTCCGCCGGGCCGGCGGACTGGTCCCCGCAGGAACCGTACGCACTGGACCCCGCGCAGCACCTGTTCCTGTTCTCCCGGGCCGACACCATCTACGGCGGCTCGGACCAGATCCAGCGCACCATCATCGCCGAGCGCGTGCTCGGTCTGCCGAGGGAGCCGAAGGGAGCCGTGTGATGCGCGGTGTGGTGTTCGACGGCGAGCGGGTCCAGGTCGTGGAGGACCTGGAGATCCGGGATCCGGGACCCGGTGAGGTACTGGTCGCGGTCTCCGCGGCCGGGCTGTGCCACAGCGATCTGTCGGTGGTGGACGGGACCATACCCTTCCCGGTCCCGGTGGTGCTGGGTCACGAGGGCGCGGGGGTGGTGGAGGCGGTCGGCGCCGGGGTCTCCCACGTGGCGCCCGGCGACCACGTGGCGCTGTCCACGCTCGCGAACTGCGGCACCTGCGCGGACTGCGACCGGGGCCGGCCGACCATGTGCCGCCGGGCCATCGGCCGTCCGGGCCGGCCGTTCACCCGGGGCGGAAAGCCGCTGTTCCAGTTCGCGTCCAACTCGGCCTTCGCGGAACGCACCCTCGTCAAGGCGGTGCAGGCGGTCCGGATCCCCGCGGACGTCCCGCTGCCGAGCGCCGCGCTGATCGGCTGCGGGGTGCTGACCGGCGTGGGCGCCGTGCTCAACCGGGCCCGGGTGGAGCGCGGCGACAGTGTGCTGGTCATCGGGACCGGCGGGATCGGCCTGAACGTCATCCAGGGTGCCAGGATCGCGGGCGCGCTGCGGATCGTGGCGGTGGACGCCAACCCGGCGAAGGAGGCGGTGGCCCGGCAGTTCGGCGCGACCGACTTCCTGACCTCGGCGGACGGTGTCCGGGAGGTGCTGCCGAACGGCGCCGACCACGCCTTCGAGTGCGTCGGCAGGACCGAGCTGATCCGCCAGGCGATCGACCTCCTCGACCGGCACGGCCAGGCGATCCTGCTCGGGGTGCCGCCCGCCACGGCCGAGGCGTCCTTCCTGGTCTCGTCCATGTACCTGGACAAGTCCATCCTCGGCTGCCGCTACGGCTCCGCCCGCCCCCAGCGCGACATCGCCCTGTACGCCGAGCTGTACCGCCAGGGGCGGCTGCTGCTCGACGAGTTGGTGACCGGTACCTATCCGGTCGAGGACTTCGACAAGGCGCGCGCGGACGCGGAGGCGGGACGGCTGGCGCGCGCGGTGCTGACCTTCTGACCATCGGGTCGGAAGGTACGCCGGTAGGCGGTGGGGGTGAGGCCGAGCGCCGTCTGGAGGTGCTGGCGCATCGACTGGGCCGTGCCGAAACCCGCCTCCTGTGCCACCTGGTCGACCGAGAGGTCGGTGGACTCCAGCAGGTGCCGGGCGCGCTCGACCCGCTGCTGGGTGAGCCACTGCCCCGGGCTGACACCGACCTCCTCGCGGAAGCGGCGGGTGAAGGTGCGTACGGACATGGCCTCCTGCTCGGCCAGGTCGCGCAGTTGGATCGGCTCGTGCAGACGGCTCAGTGCCCAGGCGCGGGCGGCGGTGGTGGTGGCCAGCTGCGGGTCAGGCAGCGGACGGTGGATGTACTGCGCCTGCCCGCCGTCGCGGTGCGGCGGTACGACCGTGCGGCGGGCCACCTCGTTGGCGACGGCGGTGCCGTGGTCGCGGCGCACGATGTGCAGGCACAGGTCGAGCCCGGCGGCGACCCCCGCCGAGGTCAGCACGTCACCGTCGTCGATGAACAGCACGTCGGCGTCCACGTCGACCTGCGGGAACAGCCGTTGGAAGCGGTCGGTGTCGGCCCAGTGGGTGGTCGCCGGACGGCCGTCGAGGTAGCCGGCGGCGGCCAGGACGTAGGCGCCCGTGCAGATGGAGGCGAGCCGGGTGCCGGGCCGGATGCGGGCGAGCGCCGCGGCCAGCTCCTCGGTGAGCACGCCCTGCTCGAAGACGGGGCCCAGTTCGTAGGAGGCCGGGACGACGACCGTGTCCGCGGTGGCCAGGGCCTCGGGCCCGTGCGTGACGTGGATGGTGAAGTCGGCGTCCGTCGTCACCGGCCCCGGCGGCCGGACCGAGCAGGTGACGACCTCGTACAGCGGCCGTCCCAGGGCGTCCTTGGGGCGGCCGAAGATCCGGTGCGGGATGCCCAGCTCGAACGGGAGCAGTCCGTCCAGCGCGAGGACGGCGACGCGGTGCGGACGGAACTCCGGGAACTCCGGGAACTCCGGGAGATCCGGGATGTCCGGAGGTTCCGGGATGTCCGGAGGTGTTGGGAGATCCGGGTCGGCGGTCATGGCCCGATCCTAGCGAATGCTGTCCTCCGGGCCACTCGCCGGAGGTGATCCCGCGCCGGATGCTCTATGACGTGACACAGACAAGCGATGCCGCAGCGACCGTCCGGCGGCCGGGCGGGCCCGGGGCGAAGCGTCCGTGGCGGGGACGCCGTACGCCGGTGCACCGCGCCTGGTTCGTCGCCGCCGTCATGGTGAGGTAAGCGCCCCGATCCCTCACTGCGGGATGGCCGAGTACCGCTCGATACTCGCGCGGCCTGTCGATCGGTCGAGTAGGCGCAGCTCCCACGGGCCCGTGTTCACATCGAAGTCCTTGCCGAACCCGACCCACTTGCCCGCCATACGTCGGCCCGTCGGCTCGACGAGTAGCTGAATCGCACCGTGGTACCTGGCGCCCTGGTAGTACCCGTCAGCCGCCGTCTGCTCGGTCCACGTACCAGTGACGACGTTCCGATCAACAGTGAGATCCAGGGACAGCGGGCTGTCCGGGTTGGTCGACGCTCCGGGCAGGCTCTGGGCTGTCAGCCGGTTGCCGTGCTGGACGATCACGACGTGGTGCTTACAGTCGAACGTCTCGTCACGGCTGGACGAGTAGAACTCGTACCGGGACAGCCAGATGCCCGCGTGATCGCTCTGCGGCTCTGGCTCAGGGTTTGTGGCAGCGTCGGTCGTGCCGACTGCCCCAGCCTCCATGTCGTGGCCTCCTGTCCCGTCCGAGTGGACGCGTGTCATCGGGATTGCGAACCCCAGCGACTCGGGTGCGCGGCCGGTGAACCGCTTCAGTGCCCGCGCGTACAGCGGGCGGCATGTCCTGGTCTCCCCGGACTCCCAGCGTTGCACGAGTCGCTTGGAGGCGTCGTTCGGTTCCCCCAACTCCTCGCCCGCGTCACGTAAGCGCCGGGCGAACTCGTCTTGGCTGAGGTTCATCGACTTGCGTACGGAGGCACGGCAGTAGTGATCCGCGACCCCAAGGCGTACGTCACCCCGGACGTGTGGGAGCGGGAGGTGGCCCTCCTCCTCCGCAACCCGGAGAACACGCGCGAACTGGCAGAGGCCAAGTTCGGACAGGCCATCGCCTATCTGGTCACGTGCGGCGAGAACCCGGACCTTCTCATGGGCCCGTCCAAGCAGGTGGACGAGGCATGGCACTCGTTCATGCTCGACTCGATCCTGTACCACCACTTCACCAGCCGCCACTTCGGCCGGTACATCCACCACGTGCCGGAACTTCCGGGGTCGGCGGCTGGTGTCCGGTGCGTCAGCGACGACAAGGCGACGCTGGACGGCCATGACCTCAAGACCGGCGGCCCGCTCGTCCTGGAACAGACGATCAAGGCCATCAAGGCGGCGGGGTTCGGGATCGACCCCGACCTGCGGGGCATGGAGGACGCGGCCGGCTGCAACCAGTGCCACGCCGGGTGCCACGACTCACCCAAGTAGTGGTGGCCAGCACATGAGTTGGGGCCTGCCCCCGTACGTTGGGGGTGGGCCCCTCATGCCGGAAAGGATCACCGCATGTCATTGGCTGAGTCCTGGGACAGGTACGCCGTCGGGAGCAAGCCACGCAGGACCGTGAACGCCAAGGGTGATACGACCTGGCTGAACTGGACCCAGTACGCCGATCACGGGCCGAACGAGAACGTTCTGGGTCCCGTGGCCGGACGCCGGGTGCTGGAACTCGGCTCTGGGAGCGGTAGTAACCTCGCGCACCTCGTGACGCTTGGTGCGACTGGTCAAGGGGTGGATATCGCCCCCGCCCGTGAGGCCGTCGCGCGGGAGCGCTGGGGCGATCTGCCGGGCCTTGAGTTCCGTACGGCGGAGGCGACGGCGTTCCTGAACGAGACGGACGCGACCTTCGATGTCGTGCTCTCGATCTTCGGTGCCGTGTGGTTCGTCGATCCGGACACTCTGCTCCCGCTGATCCGCTCGCGCCTGGCGCCGGGCGGAATCCTGGCCTTCTCGCACTTGCCCCCAGGAAGCCAGGGACCCAAGCCCGCCAAAGCCGGACTGCGGCACGACCGCACCCCGGATGAGTGGGGGCGCATCCTGACCGGGCGCGGATTCTCCGACGTGCGTGTGTCTCTGATCGACCCGCCAGAGGGCAGGGTTGTGGGCACGATGCTTGTCCGTGCCTTGGCGGACTGACCGCGCGGCTGTGCGCCTGGCTCAGCAGATCCCGGCCTTCTGGCAGACGGAGCGAACCGTCATGGCGCTCCACTTCGCGGCCCTGCGTGGGGCAGGCCCTCCGTGTCGAGCCGCGCGCCGATGGCCCGGTAGCTCATCCCCTCCGCCCCCAGTTCGAGTACGCGGGCCTGTGCAGCCTGTTCCGTGGGGTTGGGGCCGCGTCACGTCCTCGCCCCTCTCCGGTGCGGGATGCCCAGCTCGAACGGGAGCAGCCCGTCCAGCGCGAGGACGGCGACGCGGTGCGGGCGGAACTCCGGGAACTCCGGGAACTCCGGGAACTCCGGGATGTCCGAAGGTTCCGGGATGTCCGGAGGTGTTGGGAGATCCGGGTCGGCGGTCATGGCCCGATCCTAGCGAATGCTGTCCTCCGGGCCACTCGTCGGAGGTGATCCCGCGCCGGATGCTCTATGACGTGACACAGACAAGCGATGCCGCAGCGACCGTCCGGCGGCCGGGCGGGCCCGGGGCGAAGCGTCCGTGGCGGGGACGCCGTACGCCGGTGCACCGCGCCTGGTTCGTCGCCGCCGTCACCTTCGTCACCATCATCGGCGCGGCGGCCTTCCGTTCCCTGCCCGGCCTGCTCATCGACCCGCTGCACCAGGAATTCGGCTGGTCACGCGGGACGGTCGGCGCGGCGGTCTCCGTCAACCTCGCGCTGTACGGGCTCACCGCGCCGTTCGCCGCCGCGCTGATGGACCGCTTCGGCATCCGCAGGGTGGTCGCCGTCGCGCTGACCGTGATCGCACTGGGCTCCGGTCTGACCGTGTTCATGACGACGGCCTGGCAACTGCTGCTCTGCTGGGGCCTGCTGGTCGGGCTCGGCTCCGGCTCCATGGCCCTCGCCTTCGCCGCCACCGTCACCAACCGCTGGTTCACCGAGCGCCGCGGCCTGGTCACCGGCATCCTCACCGCCGCCTCCGCCTCCGGTCAGCTGATCTTCCTGCCGGTGCTGTCCTGGATGGTCGAGACCTACGACTGGCGGCCGGCCGCCGTGACCGTCGCGCTCGCCGCGCTCGCGGTCGTCCCGTTCGTCTGGCTGCTGCTGCGCGACCATCCGGCCGACGTGGGCCTCAAGCCGTACGGCGCACCGGAGTTCGTGCCCAAGCCGCCGCCGGTCACCGGCGCCGCCCGGCGCGCGCTCACGGTACTGGCCTCCGCCGTGCGCACCGGACCCTTCTGGCTGCTCGCCGGCACCTTCGCGATCTGCGGCGCCTCCACCAACGGCCTCGTCCAGACCCACTTCGTGCCCGCCGCCCACGACCACGGCATGCCCATCACGGCGGCGGCCTCGCTGCTCGCGGTCATCGGCGTGTTCGACGTGGTCGGCACGGTCGCCTCCGGCTGGTTCACCGACCGCTTCGAACCGCGCCGCCTGCTCGCCGTGTACTACGCCCTGCGCGGGATCTCGCTCCTCTTCCTGCCGATGCTGCTGGGGCCGAGCGTCCATCCGCCGATGGTGTTCTTCATCGTCTTCTACGGCCTCGACTGGGTCGCCACCGTGCCGCCCACCCTCGCCCTGTGCCGCGAGCAGTACGGCGCGGACAGTGCCATAGTCTTCGGCTGGGTGCTCGCCTCCCACCAGGTCGGCGCGGCCCTGGTGGCCTTCCTCGGCGGAGTCGCCCGCGACGTCTTCGGCAGCTACGACATGGTCTGGTACGCCTCCGGCACCCTGTGCGCGGCGGCGGCCCTGATGGCCCTGGTGATCCGACGCCGGCCGGAGATCCCGCAGCCGGGCACCGCAGGATCGGCACAGCCCGCCTGACCGGCACGGTCAGCCTGACCGCCACGGCCCGCCCGCCCACCGACGGGGACCGGCCGGCCCCGCCCGTCGACCCCCGCCCGTCGACCCCCACCCGTCGCTCCCGACGTGGTCTGCCCGGCGAGTGCGTCGCGCACCCGCGGTGGCGTGCCGTACCCGTTGGGGCCTGCCGCACCCGCCCGACCCGCCGCACCCGCGGGGCGTGCGTGCCCTAAAGGAACCGCCCCCGGTGGAACAGCAGGGGCGCGCACTCCGTCTCGGGTGCCCCCAGGGCATCCACCCGGCCCACCACGATCAGGTGGTCGCCTCCGGTGTGCACCGCGTGGATCGTGCAGTCGATCCATGCGGCGACGCCGGTCAGCCGGGGGGAGCCGGAGACCGGCGCCGCGTCGTGGGGCACGCCCGCGAACTTGTCCGCGCCGCTCACCGCGAAGGCGCGGCACAACTCGCCCTGGCCGGCGGCGAGCACGTTGACGCAGAAGACGCCCACACGGGCGATACGCGGCCACGTCGTCGACGTACGGCCGACCATGAAGGCGATCAGCGGAGGATCGAGGGAGAGGGAGGAGAAGGACTGGCAGGCGAACCCCGCCGGGGAGGTCTCGCCTTCGGCGGCCGGCGCCGTGATCACGGTGACGCCGGTCGCGAAGTTCCCCAGCACCCTGCGGAACTCCGTACGGTCCACCGGCACCGGCTCGTCGTCGCGCACGCACCGCAGGTCGGGGCGCGGCAGTGGCTCGACCGGGCCGGCGGTGTGCGGTACGGGCCTGAGGTAACGGACGGCGGCTGCCGCCATCCCTGCGTGTCCCATCACCCCATCATTGAAGCTGACTGGTCATCAGATGGGAAGGGCCGGTACCGGGCCGGATGGGGAGGGTCGGCACTGGGACGGCGTCCCCGGAAGACGGCATCCCCGGAAGTCTGGAAGGGGAACCGGACCCGGGGCGCAGCGCACCCTTCTCGGCTCCCGGGTATATCCCTCGCCCGTCATCTGTGGGGCCCGTGCCGTGTGCCCGAACCGGACCCGAAATGCCCCCATCCAGTGGCGGAGGGCGAAGGTGGGCCAGCCTGCTGGGAAGGCGACGAGGGAATATGACGCCCCTCCCCTTGCGGCATGCTGTACTCCGCAGTGCCGAGCACGGGAACTGGATAGACATCCTGCTGCGATGGAGCGGTGTAAAAGGTATTGAGCGGCGGCCACTGCTTCATCTCTATACTTTTTATGTGACGTGTGGAATCTTTATGAACAATCATATCCCCCCGGGGGATATTCTTCGCAAGCGCGAAGTCGTCCAAATCTCTATAAGTCAAACCCCATTTCTTTTCTTTGTAGCCCTGTATAACTTTCTCGTTTGGGGCTGGTCGTAGATGCGGTGGCAGGTTGTCCCATTGCCGGTATGCTTCGGTCTGGCTCGTCGACTTCATGTTGATGTACGCGGTGACGGCCAAAGTCTGCGAATCGAGATCTGCTGGCGCCTGGTACGCTCCGGGCGTCCAGGTTGCCCCTTTCGCCACCTGGACCCCAGCAGGCCTCTTATCTTTGCCGCGGACGTATTCCAATGTCCCGGAGGGGATGCCTTCGCTCACTTCAAAGGCCCGGAGATGTCCGCGCGTCAGGTGACGTGGCCTACGGCGCCCGACGTGCCCGGCAATGACCCACCATGTCGGGGCGGGACGCAGGTCCGGCTGAGTTTCCTTCCATGCGTGATACGCCCGTTCGGGGGTATACGACGAATAAGGGGCATGCTGCGCTACTGATGTCGGGTTGTATGTGTTGCGCTGTTCGTGGCTACTCTGTTCCGGCGTTTCGTGTGGGAGTGCCGGGCCGGCGCTTTCCGGATACGGTGACCTCGGCCACTCCAGAGGTACTTCCCACTCATACTGGCCGTACGGCCGCCCCGCATACTGGTTGTACTCGGACACGCGACTCTCCTGGTCTCTGGTAACAGTGGTCTCCTCTTGTGCAACGTCCACGCCCCCGGCCCGGTTCACCTATCACGACCGCAGCGATCTCTACAGAAGGCCGCCCGTGGAAACCCGGGAGATCTTGGTAGATACAGAACAAGCTCAGCGTCCCCGGAACTCGGTGTCCCGACGCGCCACGAACGCCGCCACGCCTTCCCGGGCGTCCGCCGTCGTCATGTTGATCTCCTGTGCGGCGGCCTCGGCGGCGAAGGCGGCGCCGCGGTCGCCGTCGAGGGAGGCGTTGACGAGCTGTTTGGTGAGCGCCAGTGCCCGGGTCGGCCCGGCGGCCAGCCGCGCCGCCCACTCCTCGGCCGCACCCGCCAACTCCTCGTCCGGTACGACCCGGTTGACGAGTCCGAGCCGTTCGGCGTCCGCCGCCTGCAGCGCGTCGCCGAAGAACATCAGCTCCTTGGCCCGCTGCGGGCCGACCAGGCGGGGGAGGAGGTAGGCGCCGCCGCCGTCCGGTACCAGGCCGCGGCGCACGAACACCTCGATGAACCGGGCCGACTCGGCGGCCAGCACCAGGTCACAGGCGAACGCGAGATGCGCGCCGAGCCCGGCCGCCGTACCGTTCACCGCGGCCAGCACCGGCTTCTCGCAGTCCAGTACGGCCGCGACCAGCCGCTGCGCCCCGAGCCGCAGCATCCGGGCCACATCACCGGCGACCCGTTCACCGGCGACCCGTTCACCGGGGACCTGTTCACCGGCGGCTCGTTCACTGGGAACCCGTTCACCGGCGGCTCGACTACCGGCGACCCGTTCACCGCCCGCCGCGCCGCCGCCGCGCAGATCCGCTCCCGCGCAGAAGCCGCGGCCCGTCCCGGTGAGGACCACGGCCCGGATGTCCGGATCGGCGGACGCGTCCGCCAGCAGCTCGATGACGCGGTCGCGCAGCCCGGGGGTGAGGGCGTTCAGGGCCTGGGGCCGGTCGAGGGTGATGCGCGAGACGCCCGCGCGCACCTCGTGCCGGATCCCCCTTCCGGACGTCCCCGCGGTCACCGGCACACCGCCAGTGCGTCCAGCGCCACCGCGCCCTGCCCCTTGGGCAGCACCACCAGTGGGTTGATGTCCAACTCGGCCAGTTCACCGCCGAGTTCCAGGGCCATGCGCTGCACCCGCAGGACCACCTCGACGAGCGCGTCGAGATCGGCGGGCGGCCGTCCCCGCACCCCGTCGAGCAGGGTTCGCCCGCGCAGCTCGCGGACCATGTCCCGGGCCTGTTCCTCGCCGAACGGCGGCACGCGTACGGCCGTGTCCCGCAGCACCTCGACCAGTACCCCGCCGAGCCCCACGGTCACGGTCGGCCCGAACAGGTCGTCGTGGGTGACGCCGACCACCATCTCCACGCCCGCCTCGACCATCTGGCACACCAGGATCCCGTCCAGTTCGACGTCCTCGTACCGCGCGGTGTCGGTCAGCTCGCGGTAGGCGTCCCGCACCTGGCTCGCCGACGTCAGTCCGATCCGCACCAGGCCCAGCTCGGTCTTGTGCGCGATGCGCGTCCCGGACGCCTTCATCACCACGGGATAGCCGACCTGCGCCGCCGCGCGCACGGCGCCCGCCGCGCTGCTGACCAGTTGTTCCCGCGGCACCCGGATGCCGTACGCGCGCAGCAGTTGCTTCGCCGCGTGCTCGCTCAGCTGCTCGCCCGGCCGCAGCAGCGCCCGCGCCTTGCGGAAGGAGGGCGAGGGGGAGCGCGGCGCCTCGTCGAACGGGGAGCGGTAGGCGGCCGTGAAGCGGTGGTGGTCGAGGTAGGCGCGGACCGCGGTGAGGCAGTTGCCGACCGTGCGGAAGGTGGCCACCCGGGAGGAGCCGAGCAGCACCTCGCGGTAGGCCGGTTCGGTGCCCACCGGCGACCCCCACACCACGCACACCAGCTTGTCCGTGGTCTCCGCCGCGTCCACCAGATCCCGTACGAGCCGGTCGCTCAGCGGTGGGAACGGCCCGGTGACCGGGCAGATGAGCACCCCCACCCCGGGGTCGGCGAGGATCGCTTCGATGATCTTCCGGCCGCGTTCGTCGCCGACCGGATGGCCGCCGTTGTCGACCGGGTTGGCCACGCTCAGGTACTCGGGTATCCACTGGTGCAGCTCGGCCTGCCGGCCCTCGGACAGCACCGGCAGCCGCAGTCCCGCACCGGTCGCGAGATCGGCGACGTGTGCGCCCGTGCCACCGGAGATGGAGTAGACGACGACGCCGTCGGCGCGCGGCGGCTGTGCCCGAGCCAGCAGGGTGGCGGTGTCCTGGAGTTCGTCGAGCCCGTCGACGCGGATCACCCCGTACTGCCGCATGGCCGCGTCGATCACGTCGTCCGCGCCGGTCAGCTTGCCGGTGTGGGAGGCGGCGGTGCGCGCGCCCGCCTCCGTACGCCCCACCTTGACCGCGACCACCGGTACCCCGTGCCGGGCGGCCCGGTCGGCGGCCAGCAGGAAGGAACGGCCGTCCTTGAGACCTTCCACGTAGCAGGCGATGGCCCCGACCTCGGGGCGCTCGGCGAAGTACGAGATGAAGTCGGCGGTCTCCAGGTCGGCCTCGTTGCCGGTGGGCGCCCAGTGGGAGAGCCGTACGCCCAGCTCCTGGAGGGCGAAGACGGGCCGTCCCTGGTGCCCGGACTGGGTGATGAGGGCGATGGCGGGCCCGTCGAGGTCGTCCCGGAACCGTTCGAAGGCGTTGAGGTTGGTGTTCGGGCCGAGCAGCCGCAGCCCGGACGCCCGGACCGCGTCGGCCAGTTCCGCCTGGGCCGCGGCCCCCGCCACGCCGGTCTCCGCGAACCCGGAGGCGAAGGCGACCGCGAACCGCACCTTGGCCTCGGCGAGTTCCGCGACCAGCGGCAGCGGGTCGGCGACCAGCAGCACCGCGAGGTCGACCGGTCCGGGCAGGTCGGCGACGGTGGCGGCGCAGGGGATGCCGAAGACGGCGGGCCGGGTCGGATGCACCGGGTGCACCCGCGCCCCCACCCGCTCGGCCCAGGCCAGCAGTTGCCGGGTGATACCGGTGTTCGGCCGCCCCTCCGTGTCCGAGGCGCCGATCACGGCGACGGACCGGGGCCGGAAGAACCGGTCCAGATCGGGTACGTCCGCGTACAGCGGCCGGCCGCTGACGTCGAGGTCGTCCGCGTCGGCCGCCCGGCCGTGGACGGCGGGTCCGGGCCGCTGCTCACCGCAGGCGATGATCCGGGCCCGGCGGGAGTCGGTGGTGAGGGTGCCGTGGGTAGATCCAAGCATCGTTCCGCCCGCTCCTGTGTGACAGCACAATTAACTGACGCACTGTCAGATTACTGGAACTGACACAGTGTCAGGAAGTGTCAGGAACGGGTGTGCAGGCAAAGTCGGCGAACGGGGGGGTGCCCCTATCTGTTTCGTCAATCCCGGCAGGGTTGGTTCATGGGGGTTGGTCATGTTTTTCGGGAGCGTCCAGCGAAGCGGGATGTTC